>NZ_JBVAYZ010000022.1:0-72206 GCF_055412865.1 Pseudarthrobacter ribosi
TGACGAGCTGGATCTCGATCCCGCTGATCCCGCCGGGGGTCCCGGTGGTGCGTTCGACCAGGGCGTCGGCCATGAGCTGCCCGCGGGTCCGGGGGTCCCCGGACCCGCGGAGGGTGTCGGCGTGCCGGGTGAGGCCGGCGTAGACGGCGACGCCGGCGGCGACGGGGAGCAGGGCGGTGAGGTAGCACATGGTGTCCGGGGCCGGGCGGAGGCTGACGTGCCGTTCGGTCGCTGCGTGGCTGGCCCGCTGGGTGACCGAACGCGGATCCCGCCGGTAGGCGGCGGTGCGGGCCGCGGCGATGATCGTCCGGTCTCCGGCGCCGTCGAAGGTCCCGGTGTCGGGCGCGAGTTCGGCGTCGACGGCGGCCCGGTCCGCCACGGACAGGCACGCGGTTTCCTTCACGAGCAGGGTGGCGCGCCATTCGCTGAGCCGGCCGGTCTCCAGCGCGGCGAGGGTGTGCGGCATTTCGGTGACGAGGGCCTTCGCCAGGCCCAGGAGCCGTGCCCCGCGGGCCGGGGATTCCCGCCGCGCCAGGGCGATCTGCGCGCCGACCCCGGAGCCCAGCTCCGCCGCCGGCACCCCGAGGTTCCGCTGTTCGCGGCGCTGGATCAGGTCGAAGGCGACGGACAGCCGGGCCTGACGGGCAGAAAGGGCAGACTTTCGATCTTCCAGGGTCCGGATTTCAGCAATCAAACGCGCACCATCCAGCTCAGGCACGTCCCCGGACGGCCGGACAGCGGTTAGCGACCGGGCCACATCCATGACCGTCACCTGATTTGGCTGAGCCTCGTCGGGCCCCTGATTGCCGTCCATGGAAACACACTATCGAGCACCTCGGACAAAAAGACGCCGGCTGATCCGCCGTAGGTATTTCCACGATTTGCCCGCCTGTTTGCCACTGCCGGGACGCGGGCATAGTCGCGCCCGTGAAGCACCGCCGGGACGCGGGCCAAAGCACTGCAGGACTGCCCGCCACAGCAATGCGGGGTCACCGAGCGCCCGTAGTTCGCCGTCGTGCGAATGGGAATCCGAGTGCTGGGGACCGCCATTCTCAGATGGCCTCAACAGGCTGCCCGCGCTGATTGGATAAGTCCCGTCACCCGGGGGTAGCGTCGAGTCATGACTCCTGGACGCCCGGTACCGCCGCCCCTCGCCATGCCCCTGCCCGATCTCGGCGCGCCGGCCGAAGCCACTGACGGCCCGCGCCTTGCCGCGGCCTACGGCGCGACAGCCAGCGACAGCGGCCTGGTTCCCCTGACGGTGGCCCGCCGCGCGCCGAAGGAGGACGACGTCGAGATCGCCGTCGAATTCTGCGGACTCTGCCACTCGGACGTCCACGCCACCCGGGGCGAATGGGGCCACCAGAACTACCCGCTGGTCCCGGGCCACGAAATCGTGGGCAGGGTCAGCCGAGTCGGATCCGCCGTCGATGATTTCACCATCGGCGAGCTCGTCGGCGTCGGCTGCCTGGTCGATTCCTGCCGTGAATGCGACAGTTGCCTCGACGGCCTCGAGCAGTACTGCGAAAACGGCATGACCGGGACCTACGGGGCGAAGGACCGCCGCAACGGGGAGGCCATCACGCAGGGCGGCTATGCCAGCTCCGTCGTCGTGGACCGCCGCTACGTGCTGCATGTCCCGGAAAGCCTCGACCCCGCCGCGGCCGCGCCGCTGCTGTGCGCCGGCGTCACGACCTACTCACCGCTGCGACACTTCGACGTCGAGGAGGGCGACGTCGTCGGCGTCGTCGGCCTGGGCGGACTGGGCCACATGGCCGTGAAACTGGCCAAGGCCATGGGCGCCGAAGTGAAGGTCTTCACCACGTCCGAGTCCAAAATCGCCGCAGCCCGCGAACTCGGCGCGGACGAGGTCATCCTGTCCCGCGACGAGGCCGCGATGGAGGCCGCGAACCGGAGCATCGACGTCATCATCGACACCGTCGCGGCGCCCCACAACCTCAACCCGTACTTCCGCACCCTGCGCGTTGACGGGGCCCTCTTCCAGCTCGGGCTCCCCTCGGAAGACATGCCCCCGGTGAACCCCGGTGCGCTGATTCGGCGCCGGATCGCGTACGCCGGGTCGCTGATCGGCGGCATTGCCGAGACCCAGGAGATGCTGGACTTCTGCGCCGAGCACGGCGTCACCTCCGATGTTGAGGTGGTCCGTGCCGACCAGCTCAACGAGGCTTATGACCGCATGGTGGCCGGTGACGTGAAGTACCGTTTTGTCCTGGACACCAGTACCCTCGGAACACCT
Organism: Pseudarthrobacter ribosi; assembly: GCF_055412865.1. Lineage (NCBI taxonomy): Bacteria > Bacillati > Actinomycetota > Actinomycetes > Micrococcales > Micrococcaceae > Pseudarthrobacter > Pseudarthrobacter ribosi. The sequence goes on from NZ_JBVAYZ010000022.1 coordinate 2,258, forward strand.
TCGGAAAGGGCAGACGCATGAGCACTCTCTTCACCAGGATTATCAACGGCGAGATCCCCGGCCGCTTCGTCTGGCGGGAGGACGACGTCGTGGCGTTCCTGACGATGGGTCCGCTTGCCGACGGCCACACCCTCGTGGTGCCGACCGAGGAAGTGGACCGCTGGACCGATGCGTCCCCTGAGGTGCTGGCCCGCGTGATGCAGGTGGCCCAAAAGATCGGCGCCGTCCAGGTCGAGGTGTTCGACGCGGCGCGCGCCGGACTCATTGTGGCCGGCTACGAGATCAACCACCTGCACGTCCACGTGTGGCCGTCCAACACCATGGCGGACTTCGACTTCGGCTCGGTGGACCAGAATCCCGATCCCGCGCAGCTGGACGCCAACGCGGAGAGGCTCCGCGACGGTCTTCGGAAAGCCGGACACGCGGCCCACGTTCCGGAGTAGGGCGGCGCCGTACCGGACCACGCGCTGGCGCGGGTCTGCCGCTCCCAGCCGGGCGTCAGGCCGGCGCCAGAGCCTTATTAAGCACCGCGCGGATCCGCTTCTCGGAGACGGAATAGGCGGTCCCGAGTTCGACGGCGAAGAGGCTCACCCGGAGCTCTTCGATCATCCAGCGGACCTGGGTTAACTCCCCGCCGGCGCGCCGGCCCGGGAGCAGTGCCGACACGGCGTCGTCGTAGTCATCCTCCAGCGCCTGGACCGCGTCCATGTTCTGGGCGTCCCGCTGGACGTTCGTGGGGAGCTTCTCGAGTCGCTTCTCGATCGCGGCCAGGTAGCGCGGCAGCTGGCTCAGCTGGCTGTAGCCCGTGCGTGCCACAAAGCCGGGGAACACAAGTTGCTCCAGCTGGCTCTTGATGTCGTTGAGGGCGCTGATCAGGGCCAGGCTCGTGCTGCCCTTGAGCGCCTTCTCGATCCGCCGGGTGCTGGCCAGGATGCGCTCCACGACGACGGTGACGGTGAAGACGGTGTCGATCAGCTCGGCGCGGACCTTCTCGTAGAGTGCATGGAAGGACGCCTCATCCCACGGCAGCTCGGCCGGGGTGAGCTTGTCAATGGCGGCGAGGGCGCAGTCGGCGATCAGCGCCGTGACGGACCCATGCGGATTCTGGCTGAATGTGAGTTTCTCGGTGTTGTTCAGGTGTTCCAGGACGTAGCGGTCCGGCGGTGGTACCTTCAGGGCGAGCAGGCGGATGATGCCGCCGCGCATGGCCTGTTCCTGTTCGGAACGCGTCTGGAAGAGCCGCAGGGCCACGGACTGGCCCTCATCCACGAGGGCAGGATAGCCGGTGACGGTATGGCCCTTCACCGTGCCCTGGACCTGGCGCTGCAGAGTTCCGAAGGACCAGGAGGTCAGCCCCGTCTTCTCGGCGAAACCGGTCGCGGCCGTCGACGCAGCGGAAGCCGCGGTCCCCGGCGCCGCTCCGGCGGTCCGGGCTGCCGCCTTCCCGGGCGCTTTCCCGTTGGACCTGCCGATCGACGCGGGGGCCGTCGTCGCGGGCGTGGCGCCCAGCGACTCGGCGATAGCCCTGCGCGTGGCCGGTGCCAGCCGTTCCTGCAGCACGCCGAGGTCCTTGCCCTCGTCCAGCACCTTCCCCTGCGAATCCACGACGCGGAAACTGACCCGCAGGTGCGACGGAACGGCATCCCAGTTCCAGGAATTCGGCGGAACGACCTGGCCGCGGAGCCGGCGCAGGACGAGCTCCAGGGACGCCTCGAGTTCGTCGGTGGCCGGATCGAAGTCCGCCTCGAGGGCCGCGACGGCCTGCCGGGCGACGTCCGGGGCCGGCACGAAGTTCTTGCGCACCTGCTTGGGCAGGGACTTGATCAGGGCCGTGACCAGCTCCACCCGCTGGCCGGGAATCAGCCAGCGGAACGCCGCGTCGTCGAGCTGGTTCAGGAACAGCACGGGCACTTCGGCGGTGACGCCGTCCGACGGGTTGGGCGGCGAGCCGGGGGCAACGGGGTGGAACTCGTAGCTCAGCGGCAGCTCAAAGCCCTTGTGCAGCATGGTCTTCGGGTAGGCCGAGTCATCCAGGGCATCGGCGTCCTCGCTGATCAGCAGCGCCTGGTCGAAGTCGAGCAGCGCAGGGTCCTGCTGCCGCGCTTCCTTCCACCATTTGTCGAAGTGCCGTTCGGACACGACTTCCTTGCCGATCCGGGCGTCGTAGAACTCGAAGAGTGTTTCGTCGTCCACCAGGATGTCCCGGCGCCGCATCCGCGCTTCGAGCTCCTCGACCTCGAGGAGGAGCGCCCGGTTGCGGTGGAAGAACTTGTGGTGGGTCTGCCAGTCGCCCTCGACCAGGGCATGCCGGATGAACAGCTCCCGGCAGAGCTCCGGATCCACCTTGCCGTAGTTGATCCGGCGGCTCGGAATGATGGGCACGCCGTACAGCGTGACCTTCTCATGGGCCATCACCGAGCCCATCTTCTTGGACCAGTGCGGTTCGCTGTAGCTGCGCTTGACCAGGTCCGGCGCCACCTGCTCGACCCAGAGCGGATCGAATTTCGCGGCCACGCGGGCCCACAGCCGGCTCGTCTCCACAAGCTCCGCGGCCATAACAAACGTGGGGGACTTCTTGAACAGCGCCGAGCCAGGGAAGATCGCGAAGCGGCTGCCGCGGGCCCCGGCGTACTCGCGTTTGCGCTCATCGAGGATGCCCACGTGGCTCAGCAGGCCCGAGAGCAGGCTGATGTGGATGCCCTCATGGTTGCCCACCGGGTCGGCCAGGCGCTTGTTGTCCAGGCTGATGCCGAGCGGCCGGGCCAGCTGGCGCAGCTGCGCGAACAGGTCCTGCCACTCGCGCACGCGCAGGTAGTTGATGAACTCGGCGCGGCAGAGCCGGCGGAAGGCTGTGGAGGAGAGCTCCTGCTGCTTCTCCTGGATGTAGTTCCAGAGGTTCAGGAAGCCGGTGAAGTCCGAGTTCTCGTCCCGGAAACGCGCGTGCTTTTCCGCGGCGAGCTGCTGCTTGTCGGTCGGGCGCTCGCGCGGGTCCTGGATGGTCAACGCCGCGGCGAGGATCATGACCTCGCGAACGCAGCCGCGCTTGCCGGACTCGACGATCATCCGGCCGAGCCTGGGGTCCACGGGAAGCTGGGCAAGCTGCTGCCCGACGGCGGTCAGCCCGCCACCGTTTCTGCCGGCAGCCGGCCGGCGGCCGGTGCGGCCGTCGTCGGTGCCGTCGCCGGACTCCTCCTGCGGACGCGCGGCGCTCAGGGCGCCCAGCTCGCGCAGGAGGGTGACGCCGTCGTTGATGGCCCGGGAATCCGGCGGCTCCACAAACGGGAAGTTCTCGACATCCTTGGGCCCGCGGGCGACGCCCATTGCGGTCATCTGGAGGATGACGGCGGCGAGGTTGGTGCGCAGGATTTCGGGATCCGTGAAGGGTGGCCGGGACTCGAAGTCTTCCTCCGAATACAGCCGGATGGCGATACCGTCGGAGACGCGGCCGCAGCGGCCGGAGCGCTGGTTGGCGGACGCCTGCGACACCCGCTCGATCGGCAGGCGCTGGACCTTGGTGCGGTGCGAATACCGCGAGATGCGGGCAGTGCCGGTGTCAATGACGTACTTGATGCCGGGAACCGTCAGGGAGGTCTCGGCGACGTTGGTGGCGAGCACGATCCTGCGCTTGCTGCCGGGGTGGAAGACCTTGTGCTGTTCCTGCAGACTCAGCCGCGCGAAGAGCGGAAGCACCTCGGTGCCGGCCAGCTTGCGGTTGGACTGGATCCTGCCGTTGAGGGCCTCGGCGGCGTCGCGGATTTCGCGTTCGCCGGAGAAGAAAACCAGGATGTCGCCGGGCGCCTCCTGCGCGAGTTCGTCGACGGCGTCGCAGACGGCGTCCAGCGGATCGCGGTCCTCTTCCAGCTCGTCGTCGGAGGCCGCAACCGCAGCGTCGTCGGTGCTGTCACCGGCGGCCCCGCCGGCCGGCTGGGATAGCGGGCGGTAGCGGATCTCGACCGGGTAGGTGCGTCCGGAGACCTCGATGATCGGCGACGGCTCCTCCTCGCTGCCGAAATGCTTGGCGAAGCGCAGCGGATCGATGGTGGCCGAGGTGATGATGATCTTCAGATCCGGCCGCTGCGGCAGGATCCGCTTGAGGTACCCGAGGATGAAGTCGATGTTGAGGCTGCGCTCGTGTGCCTCGTCGATGATGATGGCGTTGTACCTGCGCAGCAGCTTGTCCCGCCGGATTTCGGCCAGCAGGATGCCGTCGGTCATGAGCTTGACCTTGGTGTCGCGGCCGACCTCGCCGGTGAAGCGGACCTGGAAGCCGACTTCCTGGCCGATCTCGACGCCGAGTTCCTCCGCGATGCGCTCTGCGACCGTGCGGGCGGCCAGCCGGCGCGGCTGCGTGTGGCCGATCAGCCCGTTCTCGCCCAGGCCAAGTTCCAGGCACATCTTCGGAATCTGGGTCGTCTTACCGGAACCGGTCTCGCCGGCGATGATGGTCACCTGGTTGGCCGCAATGGCGGCCATCAGGTCCTCGCGGCGCTCGGAGACCGGCAGCTCGGCGGGGTAGGAGATATGCAGTGTCATGGCTGCACACAGTCTACTGGGAACTGTCCGCGTGGCAGTTCCGGGACAAAGAAGTGCCCGGTCCCTGTCGGGGCCGGGCAGCGGGTGGTGGACGGGATGCGGTGTGATCGGGCGGCCGGGGCTCAGAAGATCCGGAAGGTGTAGTTGGTGCTGGGCAAGTCCAGGGCGGACCAGTAGTCTTCCGAGCGGACCGGCGGGTTGTGGCCGAGCCCGTCCTTGCGGAGTGCTGCGACGGTGGCGGCGAGGCCGACGACGATGAGGACAATGAGGGCGATTCCGATGAGTTCCATACCTCCATGGTTCTCCGGTCGGGGAGGCAAAAGAAGTGGCAGAAATGCCCAAAAAGAGATAATTTCTGCCATAATGGATTCATGATCAAATCAGTGGCAATGATCGTGGTTCCCAACTTCTCGATCTTCGAGTTCGGAACCGCGTTTGAGGTCTTTGGTGTGGACCGGTCGGACCGGGGGACCGGCGTGCCGGCCTTCGACTTCCGGGTCTGCACCCCCGTCCCGGGCGAGGTCCCGATGAAGTCCGGGCTGTCCCTGCACGTGGGTCTCGGGCTCGACGCCGCGGCGGACGCGGACCTGGTCATCATGACCCCCTACGGCCGCGACGAGGACCTCCCGGAAGCCGTACTTGACACACTGCGCGCCGCGCACGCCCGCGGTGCGTGGGTCATGTCCATCTGTTCGGGGGCCTTCGCCCTGGCCCGGGCCGGGCTGCTGGACGGCCGCCGCTGCACAACGCACTGGCACTACTCCCAGGAGCTCGCCAGCCGCTACCCCGCTGCGCGGGTGGATGAAAACGTCCTGTACGTCGAGGACAGCAGGATCATTACGAGCGCGGGCACGGCCGCGGGCATCGACGCCTGCCTGCACCTGGTGCGCATGGAGTTCGGCGCCAACGTGGCGGCGGCAATCGCCCGGGACATGGTGGTTCCGCCGCACCGCGACGGCGGTCAGGCCCAGTTCATCGACCGGCCGATCCCGGCCTGCGGCTCCGAGCCCATGGAGGAACTGCTGCAGTGGATGGTGCGGCATCTGGGAGAGGACCATTCGGTCAACGAGCTCGCCGAGCGTGTCCACATGTCGCCCCGGACCTTTGCCCGGCGCTTCCGCTCCGAAACGGGTGCGACCCCGGCGGCCTGGCTCAACTCCCAGCGGGTGCTGCGCGCCCAGGAACTCCTCGAGACCACGGACCTCAACATCGACGAAATCGCCCGCGAATCCGGCTTCGGCCACTCCGTGCTGTTGCGGCACCACTTCGCCAAGGTTTTGGACACTAGCCCGCAGTCCTACCGCCGCACGTTCCGCGGACACCTGGCCGCCGCTGTTTAGGTAGGCCCAGGCCTAGGCGCGGCCCAAAGACGGGGGCTCGGCCGCCGCCTTCGCCGTTTCGACGAGGTCCCGCCACGGTCCGGTGACGGCCTGTTCGGGCAGGGTAGCGCGGTGCTGTCCGGCCCGGATGTTGTACAGGAACCGGTCCGGCTGACCGGCTGCGGCACCCCGGCCGGCGTCGGGAATGGCGTCCCACGGGCAGGCCTCGATGAGGGGCTGCCAGAGGTCAGTATCCTCCGGCGGCGTGGGCTGCACGGTCCACGTCCGCTTCATGCCGGCCATGCCGCCGCTGCGCTGGACTGTGATTTTCATCGGTCTCGGATCGTCAGGAGACGGTAACCTTCATAGGCCTCGGATCGCCATGAGCCCGGTTATCGTCTGGCGCCAGGAAACTTTACCTTCACAGTTTCCCACGCGGACCGCACGGCGTCATGCTCTGTGGAATCCGCCCCGAAAAGCTCCTTGGCGGAGGCGGCAGTGGCTTTGGCGAACGCCCCGAAGGTGGCATTCGGGGCCAGCGTGCCGCCCGTCAGGGTCTCGTACCAGATCCGGCCCGGCGCGTCCCACGCGTTGCCGCCGAGCGCCGTGGCGACCAGGCAGAACGCCCGGTTGGGAATCCCGGAATTGATGTGCACCCCGCCGTTGTCAGCGCTCGTGCGCACGTACCCGTCCATGGAATCCGGCTGCGGGTCCTTGCCGAGCACGTCGTCGTCGTAGGCCGTCCCCGGAGCCTTCAGGGAACGCAAAGCGGTTCCCTGAACCTGATCCGTGAAGAGGCCCTCGCCGACCAGCCAGCTGGCCTCGGAAGTCGACTGCTGTCGGACATGCTGTTCAACGAGCGCCCCAAAGACGTCGGACATCGACTCGTTCAGTGCGCCGGCCTGGTTGCGGTAGACCAGAGCCGCGGAGTACTGGGTGACGCCGTGGGCAAGTTCGTGGCCGATCACGCTCAAGGACTTGGTGAACCGCTGGAAGACTTGGCCGTCGCCGTCGCCGAAGACCATTTGCCGGCCGTCCCAGAACGCGTTGTCGTACAGGCGGCCGTAGTGGACTGTTGCCTCGAGGGGGAGGCCTTTGCCGTCAATCGAGTTCCGTCCGAAAGCCTCCGCATAGAGGCGGTGGGTGTGCCCCAGCCCGTCATAGGCCTCATCGGCGGCGGGATCGCCGGTGGGCGGTTCGCCTTCTTTGCGGACCACACTGCCGGGCAGCTGCTCGGCGGACTTGGCGTCGTAGACCGTCCGTTCCGGCGCGGACGGCTGGAGCTCCCGTATCCCCGGAGGCGTGCCGGGCGCGGGCACGGCGCGGGAGGCCTGGAAGCTCGGGACGTGATGCAGGGCTTCCCTTGCCGCGCGGGCGGCCTTGGAGAGCTCCGGTTCGCGCTGGGCCGCCAGGCGGCGGAGCATGTACGGCGGAATGATGGAACAGTGCATGTGAGACCCCTTAGTGCTTCGGCGGGATCCCGTGGTGGTGCTGCGGCCGGCACCCAGTCCAGCCACCCGGCCGCCGGAACCCCGCTGCCGATGCAGACAGCCTACGAGCGGGCACCGACAATTGGCAGGGTGGCGCGCCTAGTTCCCTGTTCCGCACCCGGCCTGTTCCGCGGTTCCGTCCCGGGCGTAAAATCACGCATGGAAAAGTTAAGGTATTCGGTGAAGATCAACGCCCCCGTGCAGGACGTGTGGACCACGATGCTGAACGATGCCACGTACCGGGAGTGGACCAGCGTGTTCAACAGTGATTCCTACTACGAGGGGGACTGGAACCAGGGAAGCGAAATCCGCTTTCTCGGGCCCGACGGCGACGGCTCGCTGGCGGGCATGATCGCCACGGTCGAGGAAAACAAACCGAACGAGCTCATTTCCCTGCGCTACATCGGGCAGGTCGTCGATGGCGAGGATGACACCACCAGCGAGGCTGCGAAGGCCTTTATGGGCGCCCATGAGAAGTACGCCTTCAGCGCCGCCGGCGGCGTGACGACAGTGGATGTGGAGCTCGACAGCGAGGACGAGTTCGTCGCCATGTTCGACGAGGCCTGGCCGCTGGCGCTGGAGAAGCTCAGGGACATCGTGGAGGCCCGGAGCTGAGCCGGCCGGAATCGCCGGCCCGGCCTTAGGGGGAGCGCGGGTCAAGAACGAACTGCTGCACCATGGTCCACAAATTTGTGGTGGTCCAGTAGATCAGGACACCGATGGGGAAGACGATGCCGCCAATGCCGAAGACGATCGGCAGGGCGTAGAGCACCACTTTCTGCTGTTTCATGAACGGGCCCTCCATGGACTCGACGGGCACAGTTCTGGCCATGATGTGTTTCTGGGTGATGAACTGCGCCGCCGTCATGGTCAGGATCATCACGATCGAGAGGATCCACACCGCGACCACGTCGCCGCTCCCAGGGGTGCCGTGAAGCAACTCGGCGGATAGCGGGGCACCGAAAATGCTCGACTCGTCGAACTGAACCGCCTGCTCGTGGCTCATAGCGCCGATGCCAATACCGGTAGCCGCCGCCGTCGAAATGCCGGACAGTACGGTGAAGAGGGCAAAGAAGAACGGCACCTGAATCAGCAGCGGAAGGCACGCAGACAAAGGGTTGGTGCCGTGCTTCTTGTAGAGGGCCATTTGCTCCTGCACCATGGCCTGCCGTGAGAGCGGGTCCGTCCTGCCCTTGTACTTCTCCTGCAGTTGCTTCAGCTCCGGCTGCAGGAGCCGCATGCGACGCTGGGCCCTGATCTGGCGCAGGGATACCGGAAGGAGGGCGGCGCGGATGACCAGCACCAGCCCGATGATGGATAGCGTCCACGTCCAGCCGCTGGCAGCAGGCATGCCGAGGGCGCTCAGGCCCTCATGGAGTCCCACCATGATGGCGGACACCAGCCACTGGAACGGAAACAGCAGCGCTGCGAAGTCCATCCGATGCCCCCGTTCGTAAGGCCGCAGCGCGGCCTTGACCTTGCACCCTGTCAGCCAACACGAAAGGACGCCCAGAAGCCAGTGGATCCCAGGGGTTCTCGTCTGTGCCCTTTTTGCCCACAAGGTGACAGCAAAGTGACATTGGATTCAGAGCGGTCTACCAATCCATGCCCTGACGTAGGTCTCGGGTGGCCGTGTGCCCGGCAGTTCGTCTTTGTTATCGACGGCGCTATTTCCCTTGGCGTGGTTCCTGGAGTGGTTTGTCGTTGGCGTGGCTGGAGGCGGTTTCTCCCTGCACTTGGGCTAATTGGTTCTGGAGCGTCTCTATTTGGGCTGTGAGGCGGGCAAGCTCCTCGTTCTTTGAGGTATCGGCCTGTGTAGTCCGTACCTCCTTTGCAGCGCTCACGCTTTCAACGAGCCAGGATGATAAGGCCGCGGTGACCATGCCCAGGGCGGCAAACCCTCCGACCATCAGCGCGGCCGCAGCCCATCGGCCAGGAACAGTTACGGGGTAAAAGTCGCCGTAACCGATGGTTGTGATGGTGACCATCGCCCACCACAGTGAGTCGCCCATCGTGGTGATGTTCGCGTTCGGAGCATTTCTTTCGAAACTGAGAACGCTGAGGGCCACGGTGTAGATCAGAATGACGGCGGAGGCAACGACGTAGGCCATGACGCGGGTCCTGATGGCAGTGCCCGGGGCCCGGTCGATCACTTGGCGCAAGGAGAATGGACGCAGGAGCCGCAGTGGCCGAACTACCGGGACCAGCGCCATGAGCAAATCCAGGGGGTGCCGGACGAGCCACCGGCCTGGCCGGGGGGCCAGGAGCAATTTCACGATGTAGTCGATGGCGAAAGCAGACCACGTTGACCAGATGACAATTGTCAGGACCGTGGCGTAGGGGTCCGGCGGTTGGACAAGGACCAGGATGGAGTAGGCCGCCAGGTAGAGGAAAGCCGCGCCGAGGAGGGGCCACTCGGAATACTTTTGCCACGTCTCTTGCGTCATGGCTGAATCGTAGGACTTTGCTCCCCGGATTACCTCACTAAGTTGTGTTGCATATTTGGGCGGGACTTAGGCCTTCTGCGCCGCATCGCGTGCGCCGGCGAGGGCGCCGCTACTTTTGAACACACCCGCTCAGCCGCAGGTGACATGAAAGCGACGCCAAGGCCGGGAATTGGTGGGAATCGGACACAACGGACTGCCAAGCGGGAAAGCAAAAACCCCGCCACTTCGTTGAAGTGACGGGGTTTTGTCTGTGCCCTCGATTGGAATCGAACCAACGACCTTCTGCTCCGGAGGCAGACGCTCTATCCCCTGAGCTACGAGGGCAGTCAGGGTTCCTGCCGTTACCGGCGGGACGTCCTAGAGCTTAGCAGGAAGGTGGGGTCGAAGGGAAAATCGGGACCATCAGTAGCCCGAAAAGGAATCCACATGGATCCGCCGTGCCCCGGCCCGGCGGGCGGCGGCCCGGAGGGAACGGACACTCGCCGGCGAACCCGAGACATAGACAACCCGGCCCGTGATGTCGGGGACGAGGTCCTTCAGCGTGGCCCCGTCGATCCGGACGGCGCCGGCATCCTGCATGAACGCCGGCGGTGCGGAGCCGTCGGCCAGCCGGGCGATGACCCGGGCTCCGGACCGTTCGAGTTCCGCGGCGTAGGCGAGCTCGGCGGCAGTCCTGGCCAGGTACAGCAGGACCACATCCCGGTCCCCGGCGGAGCCCCCGGACAGCTGGGCCAGGTACGGGGTGATGCCGATGCCGGCCGCTATCAGCAGCACGGGCGCCTCCGGACTCCGCGGCAGGACAAAGTCGCCGCCCACGGTGGTGGCCGTCAGCTCGTCGCCGGGCTCCAGGGCAAGGAGCGACCGTTTCGCTGTCGACCGCGGTTCGGCCGTTCCCACCCCGATGGTCAGTTCCGGGGAGTCCGGGGGACTGGTGAGGCTGAACACCCGCCGCCGGCCTTTGTGGTCGGCCTTCCCCTGCGGCAGGTTCAGCTCGATGTACTGTCCCGGGATGAAGCGCAGCGGCCGCTCGGGCTGGAAGCTGAACTCCGTCGTCGTCGGCGTCAGGGGGCGGGAGCTGCGGAAGCGGAGCAGGATGCGGCCGCGCTGCCCGGCGGCGAAGGCGAGCGCGTTCCCCACGAGCAGCGCCAGTTCGGGCGAATTGGCCACGAAGCCCAGGTTGTAGGGAATGGCAAACAGCAGTCCGACGACGGCGGCGAGCGCCAGCTGCTGCCAGCGGCGCGGCGGCAGGGTGAGCGGCTCGGTCAGCATAAAGCCGACGAAGAACAGGACAGGGCGCTGGGCGATGGACTGCCACAGCGCTTCGCCCGCTCCCATGCCGGCGCGCAGCAGTTCCACGGAAACGATCGACACCGCCACGACGGTGAACACGGACGCCATCAGCAGCTTCCGGACCCGGTACAGCACCAGCAGGACCCCTGGCAGCACCAGCAGCAGCATCGCGGGCGTGGCGGCCCACCAGGTGGCGATATTGAGCCCGGTCAGCCCGGTGATGAACGCGCCTGCCGCCGCCGGATTGAAAATGTGGCGGCCGCGCCAGGCCAGGGCGTACTTGGACGCCGAGGCGAGCACGCAGGCGAGGGCGACGCCGGCCAGGTCCAGGTACTGCAGTCCCGCCGAGAACTGCGTCGGCCAGAAGAGAAAGTAGAGCAGCAGGCCGGTGATCAGGGACGACTCGGAGTGTGGCCTCACGCCGAACACGGCGGCGAGGGCGCGGTTGGACGCGTAGCTCAGGCCGAGGCAGAGCGCCAAGTGTGCGATCATCTCCGGGAGCCCGAAGGTCAGCCAGCCGAGCACATCGAGCAGCAGGCTGTAGCCGGCGAGCACGGCGAGGACCCAGAGGACCAGCCGGTACATCGTGAACCGGCCCAGGGCAGTGTCCAGCCGCGAACCGATGGGCGTGGTGATGGTGGCGGTCATGTAAACAACACCCCTTCAAAATGGGCCGAATACTCCGCGTGGCCGTCCGAGTGGACGGTCAGCCAGGAACAATCGAATTCCTCCCGCAGGCGGGGTCCCTCGACGAAGAACAGCGCGGTTGCCAGAGCGTCGGCCACCATGGCGCTCTCCGCCATCGCCCAGCTGGCGACGACAGTGCGCACCGGGGCGCCGGTGGTGCCGTCCAGCATGTGATGCAGCCCGTCGCCCCAGGCGCGCCGGTTGGCGGCCGAGGCGCAGAGCGCTCCGGCCCCGAGGCTGACGATGCCGATGGCCCGGGTCGGATCGTACGGATGCTCCAGGCCCACCTCCACGGGTACGGATCCCGCGTTGACCAGGTCCCCGCTCGCGTCGATGAAGTGCTCGCTGATGCCGCCGTCGCGCAGTACGGCGGACAGCAGATCCGCCAGCTGGCCCTTTCCGGCCGCCCCGACGTCGATCACCACCGGGGCACGGGTGGTCAGCACCGTGCCCTGCCAGTCGAGCACCCCGTCCCAGGGCGGTGCGGGCAGCGGAGGCCCGCCAGGGCGGAGGGAGTAGCTGGCGTCATAGCCGAGTTGTTCGAGGCTGCCGCCGATCAGCGGCGTCATGGCCCCGTCGCTGAGCCGGTACAGGGTCTCGTAGAGCGGGCCCAGCGCGGCGGCCCCGGACGGCAGGGTGTAGCGCCCCGGCTGCCGAGCGGCGGCCGCAATCACGGAGTCCGGCCGGAAACGGGACCACGCGGCGTCATAGTCCGCCACGGCATCCAGCAACCGGCGGCGGAGCGCGCCGGAGAGCGGGGACGGTGTCGAGATGTCCCAGCGGGTACCGATCCCGTCGAAACTGAAATCCGACCAGCCCGGATGCGGCACGTTCCCTCCTGCTGGCTACTGGCCGGTTACGACCTGTTGTTTACGAGGTGCTGTCTACGACTGGCTGGTTACGACTGGGCGTCGGACTTGATCTTTTCCACGGCCTGGTTGAAGCCGCCGCTGGTCAGCGATGACCCCGCCACTTTGGAGACCTTGATCTCGTCGAGGCTCTTTCCCACGACCTGGGACTGGATGCCGCCGGCGAATTCGCCCTGGAACTTGCGGGTGTTGGGGTTGGACGGATGCTGGGTGATCTGGACGTCGGACACGGCGCCGCCGGCCAGGGTCAGGGTCACACCCACCGTCTCGGTGCCGTTCGGTGAGACGTAGTTGCCGTCCGCGCTGTAGCTGCCGTCCTTGTAGCTGGCGCTGCCCGCGGCGGCTGGCGGCGCGGCGCTGGTTTCCGGCGTGCCGGTGGCCTGCCCCGGCGCGCAGCCGGCCGCGGAGCCGGCCAGGGACAGTCCGGCAATGCCGACGAAAACGCTTTTCCGGAAAGAGGTATTCATGCATCTGCTCATTTCTCTGGCGACGATCGGGGTGAATGACGGACAGTTGTGGGCCGCAGGCGGAAGCCCGCAGCGGATACTCCCATGACAACGTATGAATCAGCGTAGTGGTTCACCCTGTGAACCAGCCTCAATTCCGCCACACTGCAGGCCACCGGTAGGCTGGAACCGTGACCCCTGAAGAACTCTCCCTCGCCATATCCGCCTGCCTGAAGGACGCCGTCGCCGCCGGTGAAATCGCCCTCTCCGCATCCGATGTCCCGGGTGACGTGCGCGTTGAGCGACCGAAGAACCGGGACCACGGTGACTGGGCCACCAACATCGCCCTGCAGCTGGCCAAAAGCGCGGGTACCAACCCGCGGGAGTTCGCCGCAGTCCTGAGTGCCCGGCTGAAGTCGATCGACGGGGTCTCCGCCGTCGACATCGCCGGTCCGGGGTTCCTGAACATCACCGTCGACGCTGCCGCTGCCGGTGCCCTGGCCAAGGCCATCGTCGAGGCGGGGCCGGAGTACGGCACCAACACCGCGCTCGCGGGCCACAAAGTCAACATGGAATTCGTCTCCGCCAACCCCACCGGCCCGCTGCACATCGGCCACACCCGCTGGGCGGCCCTGGGCGACGCAATTGCGCGCGTCCTCCGGGCCTCAGGCGCCGACGTCACGGCCGAGTATTACATCAATGACGCCGGGTCGCAGATGAACGTCTTCGCCCACTCGGTACTGTTCCGGCTGCACGGCCGCGGGGTCCCGGAAGGCGGCTACCCCGGCGAGTACATCGCGGATCTTGGCCATGAGGTGCTGACCCAGCACCCGGACATCCGCGAGCTCACTGACGTCGCCGCGCTGCCGGTGATCCGCGGCGCGGCCTACAAGGCCCAGCTGCACGACATCAAGCGCACCCTGGCCGAGTTCGGCGTCGCCTTCGATGTCTACTTCTCCGAGCAGGAACTCCACGACGGCGGGGCGATCGAGGACGCCGTCGCGCGGCTCCGGGAACAGGGCCACGTCTACGACGACGGCGGCGCGGTCTGGCTGCGCACCACGGACTTCGGTGATGACAAGGACCGCGTGATGATCCGCGCGAACGGCGAGCCGACATACTTCGCCGCCGACGCCGCCTACTACCTGTCCAAGAAGGACCGCGGGTACACCGAGAAAATCTACCTGCTCGGCGCGGACCACCACGGCTACATCAACCGGCTCAAGGCCATTGCGGCCGCCGCCGGTGACGACCCCGAGGTCAACATCGAGGTCCTGATCGGCCAGCTGGTCTCCGTCAACGGCGCCAAGCTCTCCAAGCGCGCCGGAAACATCATCGAGCTCAAGGACCTCATCTCCTGGCTGGGCAAGGACGCGGTCCGCTACTCGCTCGCCCGCTTCCCGGCCGATTCGCCGCTGACCCTGGACCCGGAACTCCTGAAGAAGCACAGCAACGAGAACCCCGTGTTCTACGTGCAGTACGCGCACGCCCGGTCCCGCGGGACCGCCCGCAACGCCGTTGCCGCCGGGGTAGAGCGCCGTGTGGACGGCAAGGACTGCTTCGAGGCGTCCCTCCTCGAGCACGCGACCGAAAACGAGCTGCTCTCCTACCTCGGCAGCTACCCCTCGATTGTGGCCAAGGCCGCCGAACTGCGCGAGCCGCACCGCGTGGCCCGCCACCTTGAGGTCATCGCCGGCGCCTACCACCGCTGGTATGACGCCTGCCGGGTGGCGCCGCTGGGCGACGAGCCGATCACCGACCTCAACCGCACCCGGCTCTGGCTCAACGACGCCACCAGCCAGGTGCTGGCCAACGGACTGGAACTGCTGGGCGTCTCGGCGCCGGAACGGATGTAACTGCCATGACCACGAACCCGTCCACCACCGCCGCCTCCCCGCTCGCGCCGGAATGGCTGCAGGTCCCCGCTGACCTCAATGCCCTGCACGAGCCGCTGTGGGCCGCCGGGGTCGCCCGGAACGACGCCGGCGAACTCGCCATTGACGGCATCACCGTCAGCGAGCTCCAGCGCCAGTTCGGCACACCCCTGTTTGTGATGAGCGAAAACGACTTCCGGGCCCGGGCCCGTGCCTTTTCCGACGCCTTCAACGACGCCTTCGCCGACATCTGCGGGGGAGTGGACGTCTATTACGCCGGCAAGTCCTTCCTGTGCACGGCAGTGGTCCGCTGGGTGGAGGAAGAGGGCCTGCGGCTGGACACGGCCTCCGGCGGCGAACTCGCCGTCGCCGCCCGCGCCGGGATCCCCGGACCCGACGTCGCGCTGCACGGCAACAACAAGTCCGACGGTGAGATCCACCGCGCGCTGGACCTGAAACTGGGGCGGATCGTGGTGGACAGCCTCGTCGAACTCGAGCGAGTCGCCAAGATCGCCGACGCCCGCGGGGAAACCGCGAAGGTCATGCTGCGGCTGACCCCGGGCGTGCACGCCCACACCCACGAATTCATCGCCACGGCCCACGAGGACCAGAAGTTCGGTCTCTCCATGGCCGGGGACTCCACGGAGCAGGCCGGGCTGTCCGCAGCCGAGGAAGCCGTGGCCGCGGCGTCGGGCTACCCCAGCATCGAACTGCTGGGCCTGCACTGCCACATCGGTTCGCAGATCTTCGAGCCGGACGGCTTCAACCTGGCCGCGGAGAAGCTGCTGGACTTCCTCGCCGCGATGCAGAACAAGTACTCGATCGTGCTCCCCGAACTGGACCTCGGCGGCGGCTACGGCATCGCCTACACTCCCGTGGACACCCCGCGCCCGGCGGCCGAAATCGCCCAGGCGATGGCCGCCGTCGTCCGCTCCAAATGCGCCGAGCTGGGGATCTCCGCCCCGCGGATTTCGATCGAACCTGGCCGGGCGATCGTCGGCGGCACCACCTTCACGCTCTACGAAGTGGGCACGCTGAAGACCGTCCGGGTCGATGCCCCGGCTCCCGGCGCACCCGGCGAAGCCGGAAAACTCAGCAAACCCGACGAAAGCGTTACGTACCCGCGCCGGTATGTGTCGGTGGACGGCGGCATGAGCGACAACCCGCGCCCGGTGCTCTACGACGCGGATTACTCGGCCATTGTGGCCTCCCGGACGTCGGACGCGGCCGCGCAGCTGTCCCGAGTGGTGGGCAAACATTGCGAGAGCGGCGACATAGTTGTTAGAGATGTATATCTGCCCGAGGACGTGGCAGCCGGTGATCTGCTCGCTGTACCGGGTACCGGCGCCTACTGCTGGGCCCTGTCAAGCAACTACAACTATCTGGCCCGGCCGGGCGTTGTCGCTGTGCGCGACGGATCTGCCCGGCTCATTGTCCGCGGGGAAACCGAAGAAGATCTGCTCAACCGCGACATGGGAGTCTGAATGACCGAATTGCGAACCCTGAAAGTAGCCCTGCTGGGCTGTGGCAACGTCGGGGCCCAGGTCGCGCGGATTCTCCTTGACGACGCCGACATGCTGGCCTCGCGCGCCGGAGCCCGACTGGAGCTGGCCGGCATCGCCGTGCGCAACCTCGACGCCCCCCGCGAAGTCGAGCTGCCCCGCGGGCTGTTCACCACCGACGCCGAGACCCTGGTCAAGGACGCGGATCTGGTGATCGAGCTGATGGGCGGGATCGAACCCGCCCGGACCCTGATCCTGACCGCCATGCGCAATGGCGCCTGCGTGGTCACCGGCAATAAGGCGCTCGTCGCCAAGGACGGCCCCACCCTCCACGAGGAGGCGGACAAGGCCGGTGTGCAGTTGTCCTACGAGGCCGCCGTTGCCGGCGCGATCCCCATCCTGCGGCCCATCCGGGACAGCCTCTCCGGCGACCGGATCACCCGGGTGCTCGGCATCGTCAACGGCACCACCAACTTCATCCTGGACCAGATGGATTCCACCGGCGCGCAGTTCGCCGATGCCCTGGCCCAGGCCCAGCGGCTGGGCTACGCGGAAGCCGACCCCACCGCCGACGTCGAGGGCCACGACGCCGCCTCGAAGGCCGCCATCCTCGCCTCGCTGTCGTTCCACACCCGTTTCTCCCTGGCTGACGTGTACTGCGAGGGCATCAGCTCCGTCACGTCCGCGGACATCGCCGCGGCGAAGGACGCCGGCTTTGTCATCAAGCTGCTGGCCATCGCCGAGAAGCTGACCGAAGCCGACGCCGGCGGGAACACGGGCGTGTCCGTCCGCGTGCACCCGACCCTGCTGCCGCGCGAACACCCGCTGGCAGCGGTACGCGGAGCGTTCAACGCGGTCTTCATCGAGGCCGAAAACGCCGGCGAGCTGATGTTCTACGGCCAGGGCGCCGGCGGCAAGCCGACCGCCTCTGCCGTGATGGGTGACCTCATCTCCGCTGCCCGCAGCATCGTCCTGGGCGGTCCCGGCCGCGCCGAGACCACGACGGGCCAGGTGTCTGCGCTTCCCATTTCCGCCGCGGTCACCAGCTACTACATCGGACTCGACGTCGCGGACCAGCCCGGTGTGCTGGCCAGGATCGCCCATCTCTTCGCCGAGCACGGCGTTTCCATTGAAATCATGCGGCAGACCATCCATCGCGATGCTGATTCGAATATCGAGTCGGCGGAACTCCGGATCGTGACCCACCGCGCAAGCGAGGCTGCACTGGCAGCCACCGTCGAGGCCGTCAAGGGCCTGGACGTCATCAATTCCGTTACATCCGTACTGCGGGTAGAAGGAGTCTAAGTGGCTCACCAATGGCGCGGCGTTATCCGCGAATACGCCGAACGACTGCCGGTCACCGAGACGACCAAGGTCATCACCCTGGGGGAGGGTGGCACCCCGCTGGTTCACGCGCAGCAGCTTTCCGCCCTCACCGGCTGCGAGGTCTACCTCAAGGTTGAGGGGATGAACCCGACCGGCTCCTTCAAGGACCGCGGCATGACCATGGCCATGACCGCGGCGGTCGCCGCCGGGGCCAAGGCCGTCGTGTGCGCCTCCACCGGCAACACCTCCGCCTCCGCCGCCGCGTATGCCACCGCGGCCGGGCTCACATGCGTCGTGCTGGTGCCCGAAGGCAAGATCTCGATGGGGAAGCTGAGCCAGGCGATCGCGCACGGCGCAACCCTGCTGCAGGTCGACGGCAACTTCGACGACTGCCTCGACATTGCCCGCAAGCTGGGGGAGTCCTACCCGGTGTTCCTGGTCAACTCGGTCAACCCTGCCCGGATCGAGGGCCAGAAGACGGGCGCCTTCGAGGTGGTCGACTGGCTCGGCGACGCCCCGGACTTCCACGTGCTCCCGGTGGGAAACGCCGGCAACATCACCGCGTACTGGAAGGGCTACAAGGAATACTGCGCGCCGTTCGAGTCCGCCACCGCCGGAACGCTGGCCGCAGTCTCCACCAGGACCCCGGTCATGTGGGGCTTCCAGGCCGCCGGCGCCGCACCGTTCGTCGCCGGCCACCCGATCACGGAACCCGACACGATCGCGACTGCCATCCGGATCGGCAACCCCGCGTCGTGGGACTCCGCGATCGCCGCGCGCGACGAGTCCGGCGGCGTGATCGAAGCGGTGACGGATGAGGAAATCCTGTCCGCCCACCGCTGGCTGTCCGCCCGTGAAGGCGTCTTCGTCGAGCCGGGCTCCGCTGCCGGCGTCGCCGGCCTGATCAAGAAGCATGCCGCCGGCGAAGTGCCGACCGGCAAGACCATTGTCATCACGGTCACCGGCCACGGCCTCAAGGACCCGCAGTGGGCGCTCCGCACCGAGGACGGCAGCGACGTGCAGCCCGTCAAGGTCTCGAACGACGTGGTCACCGTGGCCACGGCCCTGGGACTGGAAGAAAAATAATAGTGGAAACCACCCTCACCATCCCGGCCGAGTCCGCCGCCGACACGCCGGCGGTTCCGGCCGGGCAGCTCGTGACGGTCCGCGTGCCGGCCACGAGCGCGAACCTCGGCCCCGGGTATGACAGCCTCGGCCTGGCGCTGACGCTGTTCGACACGCTGACGGTGGAAACCCTGGACAGCGGCGAGCTGGAATTCGAGCTCAGCGGTGAGGGCGCGGAATCCCTGCCCAGAGATGCCAGCCACCTAGTGGTCAGGGCCATCACGGAGGCCCTGCACCGCCTGGGCTTCCGGCACGACGGCCTGCGGATCACGGCCGACAACATCAATCCGCACGGCCGCGGCCTGGGCTCCTCGGCCTGTGCCGTCGTCGCCGCGGTGACCGCCGCCAATGCCCTGGTCCCGGAGGCGGCGCGCCGGGACAAGGACTGGGTCCTGCAGCTCACCAGTGAGATGGAGGGGCACCCTGACAACGTCGCACCCGCGATTTTCGGCGGGCTGGCGCTGTCGTGGCAGGACAGTGACCAGTACAGCAGTACCTGCGCAGCGGTCGCCTCCGCGGTCATTCCGGTGGTTGCCGTCCCGGACTTCGAACTTTCCACCGAGGCCGCACGTGCGCTGCTTCCTGCCTCGGTGGGCCACCACGCTGCCGCCATGAACTCCGGACGTGCGGCCCTGCTGATTCACGCCCTGACGCAAAAGCCGGAGTTCCTGCTGGCCGGCACCGAAGACTACCTGCACCAGAGCTACCGCGCCGCGGCCATGCGCCCCAGCGCGGAGTTGATCGCAGCCCTGCGGCGGGCGGGCTTTGCCGCCGTCGTCTCCGGCGCTGGGCCCACCGTGCTGGTCCTCGCGAACGGCGAGGCCCAGGCCGATGCCGCCGTCGGGTTCATCGGCACCTTCACGTCCGGCAACACGCCGGACGTGGGCTGGCGTGTGATGAAGCTGGCCGTGGACGTCGAAGGTGCTAAAGTGGAAGTGCACCGGCGGTAATCACGCAGGCAGTAATTCAGTTACTGTTCAAAAGACCGCGATGTTGGCCTAGTTGCCTCTCTCATCTTTCACTGCGCAATATTTTCCGGTGCCACCTGCTTTTGGTCTGACGCAGGAATCCGCAGAACAAATATCTGCACCCCTTAAACGTCAGCCCGCCGTTCCATCTCTTCGGGAACGCGCCAGGTGGAGCTATATCCGGCCGTGCTGGCCAATATCCATCCGGCAAGGCCGAAATCCCGGCTGCAGATCTGAACTGCAGCCCAGATCAAATCATCGCGTCCAGCTCCTAGCCTGGACGCCGTCGAGGGGGAAGGATCCTTCGTGACCGAAACCACTGAGCTGTCTTCAGCTGTGGAAACATCATCTTCTGCTGCCGGTTCGTCTACGGCAGCACCCGCCAAGAGCAGCGGCCTTGCCGGCCTCAAGCTCGCCCAGCTCCAGGCTCTTGCCAGCCAGCTGGGGATTTCCGGCGGATCGCGGATGCGGAAGGGCGACCTCGTGTCGGCCATTTCCGCCCACCGCGCCGGTACTCCGGTGAGCAAGGCTCCGGCCCGCGGTGCTGAAAAGGCGACCGACAACGGTACCGTCGCCCAGGCACCGGCCGCCGCGCCTGCTGCCGCTGACTCCGAGGCCCCGGCCCAGGAGAACCCGCGTGCCCGCGGACGTGGCCGCAGCCGCCGCGCCGGCAGCGACGGCGTCATCACGGCTCCCGCCGCTGAGGCACCCTCAGCCGCTCCGGCGGTGGAGGCCCCTGCGGCTTCCGTCGAGGCAGGCTCTGCCGAGAACGGCTCCGCCGCTTCCTCGACGGAGGGCAGCGACCGCACCCGCCAGCCGCGCACCCGCAACCGCCGCCGCGGCGATGCCGCCGCCCAGAGCCCAGAGCAGTCCGCAGCCCCGGCCGCAACCGCTGTCGAGGCTCCGGCCGAGCATCGTCAGGCTGAACAGCGCACTGAACAGCGCACCGAACAGCGTTCGGACCAGCGCACCGAACAGCGTTCGGACCAGCGCACCGAACAGCGTTCGGACCAGCGCACCGAACAGCGCCAGGCGGAGCAAGGCAGCGACGACGGCCAGCGCCGTGAGGGCACCCGCACCCGCGGCGGCCGCGACGAGGCTGCCGGCAGCCGCGACACCCGCGACAACACTGCCAACCGCGACAACCGCGACAGCGACGACAGCGACGGCGGCAGCCGCCGGAACCGCCGGAACCGGCGTGACCGCAACGACCGTCCCGAGCGCTCCGGCGGGCAGGACAGCCGAGACAACACCTCACGCAACGACCGCTTCCGCGACCGCAACGACCGCCGTCGTGGACGCGTCCAGGGGCCGGACGTCGACGACGTCGAGGTCACCGAGGACGACGTCCTGCTGCCCGTTGCCGGCATCCTGGACGTGCTGGAGAATTACGCGTTCATCCGCACCTCCGGCTACCTTCCGGGCCCGAACGATGTGTACGTGTCCCTCGCCCAGGTCAAGAAGTACAACCTGCGCAAGGGCGACGCCGTCGTCGGTGCCATCCGCGCACCGCGTGAAGGCGAGGCCCCGCAGGGCGGCCAGCAGCAGACCGCGCGGCAGAAGTTCAACGCACTGGTCCGCGTCACCTCGGTCAACGGCAAGACCCCCGAGGAACTCAAGGACCGCGTCGAATTCGCGAAGCTCGTTCCGCTGTACCCCTCCGAGCGCCTGCGCCTTGAGACGGACCCGAAGAAGATCGGCCCCCGCGTCATCGACCTGGTTGCCCCGATCGGCAAGGGCCAGCGCGGCCTGATCGTTTCGCCGCCGAAGGCCGGCAAGACGCTCATCCTGCAGTCCATCGCCAACGCCATCACCACCAACAATCCTGAGGTCCACCTCATGATGGTGCTCGTTGACGAACGCCCCGAAGAAGTCACGGACATGCAGCGCACCGTCAAGGGTGAGGTCATTGCCTCCACCTTCGACCGTCCCGCCGACGACCACACCACCGTGGCCGAGCTTTCCATCGAGCGTGCCAAGCGCCTCGTGGAAATGGGCATGGACGTTGTGGTGCTCCTCGACTCGATGACCCGCCTGGGACGTGCCTACAACCTTGCGGCGCCGGCTTCCGGCCGTATCCTCTCCGGCGGCGTCGACTCCGCAGCGCTGTACCCGCCGAAGCGCTTCTTCGGTGCAGCCCGCAACATCGAAAACGGTGGCTCACTGACCATCCTGGCAACCGCGCTCGTCGAGACCGGTTCCAAGATGGACGAGGTCATCTTCGAAGAGTTCAAGGGCACCGGCAACATGGAACTGCGGCTGTCCCGCCAGCTCGCGGACAAGCGCATCTTCCCGGCCGTGGACGTCAACGCGTCCGGTACCCGCCGTGAGGAAAACCTGCTTTCCCCCGAGGAAGTCAAGATCATGTGGAAGCTGCGCCGCGTCCTTTCCGGACTCGAAACGCAGCAGAGCCTTGAGCTGCTGACCAACAAGATCCGGGAGACCCAGAGCAACGTCGAGTTCCTCATGCAGGTGCAGAAGACGACGCTTGGTGCGAAGTCCGATAACGACAAGTAGCTGGCTTTAGCCGCTCAAAATATGCCGGCCCCGCCCCTACGCCGGGTGGCTGACGATCTGCGATCGTCAGCCACCCGGCTCCGGCAGGCCCGAAGCCACTCCCTGGCCGGCATATTTTGAGCGGCTTCGCTGTTTGCCCCACCTTCGCCGTCGCATTACTAGACTTGTAAGAGTCGAAAGAGGTTTTGAAAATGTTTGAGTCCGTACAGGGCCTGTTGGATGAGCATGACGCTATCCAGGCACAGCTTGGGGATCCTGCTGTTTATGCTGACCAGAAGCTGGCCCGGAAGCTGGGGCGGCGTTCTGCCCAGCTGAACGGCATTGTCGAGGCGTACCATGCCTGGCACGGCATCCAGGATGACCTTGCGGCTGCCAAGGAAATGGCGGGGGAGGACCCGGAGTTTGCGGCCGAGGTGCCGGAGCTTGAGGTTGCGCTGGAGACGGCTGCGGCCAAGCTGCGCCGGCTGCTGATCCCGCGCGACCCGGACGACGCCCGCAACGTGATCCTCGAAGTCAAGGGCGGCGAGGGCGGTGACGAGGCCGCCCTGTTCGCGGCCGACCTGCTGCGGATGTACACCCGGTACGCGGAATCCCGCGGCTGGAAGACCGAGATGATTTCCGCGAATGAATCCGACCTGGGCGGCTACAAGGATGTCCAGGTGGCCATCAAGGGCAACTCGAACGATCCGGCCGAGGGCGTCTACGCGCGGCTCAAGTTCGAAGGCGGCGTGCACCGGGTGCAGCGCGTTCCCGTGACGGAATCCCAGGGCCGCATCCACACCTCCGCTGCCGGCGTGCTGGTGCTCCCGGAAGTGGACGAGCCCGAAGAACTCGATATCAGCCAGAATGACCTCAAGATCGACGTCTACCGTTCCTCGGGCCCCGGCGGCCAGTCCGTGAACACCACGGACTCCGCCGTCCGGATCACCCACCTTCCCACCGGAATCGTGGTGGCCATGCAGAACGAGAAGTCCCAGCTGCAGAACCGCGAAGCCGGCATGCGCGTCCTCCGCGCCCGCATCCTGGCGCACCAGCAGGAGCAGATCGACGCCGAGAACTCGGCCCAGCGCAAGTCGCAGATCCGCACCATGGACCGTTCG
Source organism: Pseudarthrobacter ribosi (assembly GCF_055412865.1). Taxonomy (NCBI): domain Bacteria; kingdom Bacillati; phylum Actinomycetota; class Actinomycetes; order Micrococcales; family Micrococcaceae; genus Pseudarthrobacter; species Pseudarthrobacter ribosi. Next base: position 25,751 of record NZ_JBVAYZ010000022.1, read on the forward strand.
GAGCGCATCCGGACCTACAACTACCCGGAAAACCGGATCGCGGACCACCGCACCGGCTACAAGGCCTACAACCTGGACCAGGTGATGAACGGCGACCTGGAGCCGGTCATCCAGTCGGCCATCGAGATGGACGAACAGGCCCGCCTCGACGCCATCGGCGACTGATCCCGGCCCGCGCAGTGATGACAGAAGGAACCGGGCTGAGCCTTGCGGACGCTGTCCGCGAGGGCACCGCCGTCCTGGCGGCCGCGGGCGTCCCGAGCCCCCGGGCCGACGCCGAACTCCTCGCCGAGCACTTGCTCGGCGTCGGGCTTGGCCGGCTCCGGGCCCTGATGCTGGGCGACACCGCAGCCCCGGACGGCTACGACGAGCTCATCGCCGAACGCGCCCAGCGCATTCCGCTGCAGCACATCACCGGCGTCGCGCACTTCCGCTACCTGGAACTGGCCGTCGGGCCGGGAGTGTTCATTCCCCGCCCGGAAACCGAATCCGTCGTGCAGCTCGTGATTGACCGGCTGCGGGGCCAGGCACACCCCAAGGTGGTGGACCTGGGCACCGGGTCGGGGGCCATCGCCGGCTCGATCGCGCACGAGGTTCCCGACGTGGAGGTCCACGCCGTCGAATTCAGCGAGTTTGCGCACGCCTGGGCTGCCCGGAACCTGCTGCCGCTCGGCGTCCACCTGGTCCGCGGTGATCTGCGCGACGCCCTGCCGGAGCACAACGGGACGTTCGACGTCGTCGTGTCCAATCCGCCGTATATTCCCGCCGAAGCGGTCCCCAACGAACCCGAAGTGGCACTGCACGATCCCCCCGAGGCACTCTACGGCGGGGGAGCGGACGGCATGGAGCTTCCGACGGCGGCCGCAGCCTCCGCGGCCCGGCTGCTGGGTCCCGGCGGCTACTTCGTGATGGAACATGCCGAAGTCCAGGCCGGCTGGATTGCCGCGATGCTGGAGCGCTCGGGGCTGTGGGCCGAGGTGGCCACCCATCGTGACCTCAACGGCAGGGACCGGGCCACCAGCGCCGTCCTTGCCGGCCCGGCTGCCTCACGGTGAATCGGGCAAACGAAGTGATGAAAGAATAGGCCAGTGACGACTAGCTACGATTGCACAGCAGCTGAGCAGCGCGCTGCCGGACTTGAACATGCCCAGCGGGCCATCCGGGACCACAAGTGCGTGGTCTTCCCGACGGACACCGTGTACGGGATCGCCGCCGATGCGTTCTCCCCCCTCGCGGTGACCCTGCTGCTGGCGTCGAAGGGCCGCAGCCGGAAAATGCCGCCGCCGGTCCTGATCCCCAGGCTCAATGCCCTCGACGGACTCGCCACGGACGTTCCGGCCGAGGCCCGGCGCCTGGCCGAGGCGTTCTGGCCTGGCGGACTCACCCTGATCCTGCATGCCCAGCCGTCCCTGGACTGGGACCTTGGTGAGACCCAGGGCACCGTCGCCCTGAGGATCCCGGCCGACGACATCGCCCAGGACCTGCTGACGCTGACCGGGCCGCTGGCCGTCTCCTCGGCGAACCGCACGGGCCAGGCGGCGGCGCTGACCGCCGCCGAGGCCGAAGCCCAGCTTGCAGAGTCAGTGGAGGTCTACCTCGAAGGCGGGCCACGTCCGGCCGAGGGCGCCGACGCCCTGCCGTCCACCATCGTTGATGCCACCGCCGTGCCGCTGCGGGTGGTCCGCCAGGGTGCCATCAGCCTGGAACGGCTCCGCGAGGTCGTCCCGTCCCTGCTTGGCATGGGCGAGGAACCGGAAGCGGACGAGGATATGGCGGCGGCGGACGCTGCCGAGCCCGGGGAACCCGCGCATGGTGTGGTGCCCGCTGAACCGGCGGAAGCTGCTGTGAATCCGGAACCCGCTGAACGTCCCAGCACGGGGGCCGGCACCGCATGATCCTCCAGCGACAACGCGTCCCCGTCCTTGACGTGGACGCGACGCCCCTGACCGTTCCTGAACTGACTGGGGTCCTGAACCGGTTCGTGGCCGAAGGCACCACCCGCACAGTCGTGGGACACAACCTGCACAGCGTCACACTGTGCCACTCCGACCCGGCCTTCCGAGCGTTCTACGATCAAAGCGATGTGGTCCTGATCGACGGTGCTCCGGTGCTGATGCTCTGGGCCCGCGGCAGCGGCGCACGGCAGGGCGGGGGGCCCGTCATGGACTACCGGCTGGGTTCCACGGACTGGATCCCCGCGCTGGCCAACGTCGAGGGCCTTAAACGGGTCGCCGTGATCGGAGCCGGACCCGAGGCGAACTCCCAGGCCGTGGCCAGGCTCGCGGCCCTGCTACCGCAGGCCCGGGTGGCCGGACTGCCGGGGGAGGGCTGGAACGAGGAACTCGAGGACTCGGCCGTCACCTGGCTCGCCGAGTTCCGGCCGCAGTTGGTGCTGCTCGGGCTGGGTATGCCGCTGCAGGAGCACGTTCTCACGCGCCGGCTGTCAACGCTGCCCCCGGCGGTCTACTGTGCCGTCGGCGGCGCGATCGAGCAAATTGCGGGGATCCAGAAACTGGCACCGCGGTGGCTCGGACGCCTGGGCCTGGAATGGGCCTGGCGGCTGGCCCTGCACCCCCGGCGGGTCGCCTACCGGGTGTTCGGCGAGCCCTGGCTGCTCGCCGGGCTACTGATCCGGCGCCGGCTACAGCCCGGGCGCTAGAACTTCTGGTCCTTGAGTGGGCCAAAGCCCTTGCCGCGCAAACCGGCGGAAAAAGCCCCGAACCAGTCGGCCAGGCCGCGGAGATCGCCGCGCTGCAGGAAGTAGCCGAGGTAGCCGCCAACATCCGCGACGAAGGACTTAACCCGGAAGTGGCGGCGGATGAGGTAGCCACGGTTCCGGTAATAGAAGTAGCGCTTGAAAGCCGACTCCGGCACGATGACATGCCACCGGGCGCCATAGACGTGCTTGGTCTCGGAGAAGGCGTGGGGGTGCGTGATCGCGGTCGTCGTGACGGTCCCGAAGCGGATGCCGGCCTTGCGGAGCCGGATGGTGAAGTCCACTTCGTCCCCGCGGATGAACAGGCGCATGTCCGGCAGACCGACTTTGAAAAAGACATCCGAGCGGATCAGGGCGCCGTTGAAGAAGTGGCCGTCATCCGCCAGGAAACCGATCTTCTCCACCTCGGCACGGTCGTGGGTGACCTTGCCGTCCAGGCGGAAGAAGAAGGAGAGCCGGTCGGGGTGGCCGGGGGCAACCACGAGCGGAACGACGGCCTCGAGGTCCCGGGCCTCCGCCTCGCGGACGAGCGTGGCGAGGCATTCCGGGTCGGCGGGCTCGGCGTCGTCGTCCATCATCCAGATCCAGTCGGCCCCGGTGGCGACGGCCTTGAGGATCGCGAGGGAGAAGCCCCCAGCACCGCCAAGGTTGGCCTCGGACCGGACGTAATCCACGTTTTCGTGCCCCCGTGCGACATCCTCGGCGGGGACCGTGCCGGAGTCGACAAGACAGATTGAACGAACCGATGCCGTCTGGTTGTTGATGGCGTTCAGCAGAACTGCCAGCTCCCGGGGACGGTCAAACGTCACGGCGGCAACTGCAACCGACAGGGTCATCGAGTGTTCCTTTCAGCACGGCCGCCGGTGGTTTTCCCGCCGGCGATGGGCCGTGTGACGCGAAGACAAGTGGCCGTTGGCGTTAGTATCTTGACTAGAGTCCACTGTAATACAGCCCTGTCAGGCACTATGCACTGCCTGCCCTGCGCGCGGCGACGGAGAAGTTCATTTATCGCAAGACAGACCCACAGCAACTGAGTTCACCCCACCCCCGGAGCCACGCAGCATCACCGTGGCTCCGCGCTGTGAAACCGGGTGTGCCCTGCGCGGACGGCTCCAAGCGGGTGTCTTCGCAGTGATTATGTACCTGCTCATGATGCTCTCAGCGGCAGTCGTGAGCTACACAGCGACCTGGGGTGCCCGCTATGTCGGCAACCGGATGGAGCTGTTCTCCCCGATCCGCAGCCGGGACATGCACTCGACCCCCGTGTCGAGGCTCGGCGGCCTGGGAATCTTTGCCGGGTTCTTCGTGGCACTGCTCATCGCCAGCCAGTCCTTCTTCGTCAAGGACATCTTCCGGAACAACGACGCACCCTGGGGGATCCTCGCGGGTGCAGCGGTCATCGTGCTGGTCGGCGTGGCGGATGACCTGTTGGACCTGCGCTGGTGGGTCAAGCTCATCGGCCAAAGCGCCGCCGCCCTGGTAGTGGCGATCTGGGGCGTTCGAATGACCATCATTCCGTTCGTCCCGGAGCCGTATGTGATCGAGAGCGATGCCATGAGCATCGCGCTGACGGCCGGGCTGATTGTGACGACGATGAACGCGTTCAACTTCATCGACGGCCTGGACGGACTGGCTACGGGTGTGGCCATCATCGGGGGGACGGCGTTCTTCCTGACGGCGTACTGGGTGCACCGCACGGCCGTCCTGCTGGACCGCTCGGACCTGGCCACCCTCCTGACCGCCGTGCTCGTCGGCGCCTGCATCGGCTTCCTGCCGCACAACTGGTTTCCCGCCAAGATCTTCATGGGTGACTCCGGCGCCATGCTGATCGGTCTGATCATGGCCTCGGCGGGCATTGTGTCCACCGGCCAGATCACGTCCGGGCTGTACGACCGGGCCAACGGCATCCCCACCATCATCCCGATCCTGCTTCCCTTTGCGGTGCTGTTCCTGCCGCTGCTGGACCTCGGCCTGGCCGTCGTGCGCCGCACCGCGCTCGGGCGGTCGCCCTGGTCGGCGGACCGCGGCCACCTGCACCACAAGCTCCTGGATATCGGGTATTCGCACCGGGGCGCCGTCATCCTGATGTACCTGTGGACCTGTGTGCTGGCGTTCGGAGGCCTCGCCCTCGCCATCTTCCAGTGGCAGGTCGTCATGGTCGTTAACGTGGCCGCGACGACCATCATGGCCGGCGTGACGGCGTGGCCGTACCTGCGCCACCGGGCCCCGGGACTGGGGCCGCGTTCTTCGGCCGAGGAAGAATGACGACGCAGGGAATCGCACTCTGAAAGGCTTTTCCGAATAATTTCTATCTCATGTAGAATTCATGTGCGGTCCTTCGCCGCGCCGCTTTGACCAGCAAACCACGCCTCGACGATTGGGATCTCATGACCTCCAACGCCGAACCCGGACGATCGTCCGGCGCCGGAGACGTTGGTGTCTCAGGTCCCACAAAATCATTGTGGCTGCGGTTGCTGGCCATCAGTTCGGCCGTTGGCGGCGGCGCCCTGCTGCTCACCGGCCTGGCAGCTCTCCTGCTGGACGGCATGGCCGCGGCGCTCTCATCCCTCTTCGGCGGCGCGCTGGTGATCGCGTTCTTCTCGATCAGCCTCCTGGTCGGCCACTTCGGCGGCCGCAATCACTCCTCCGGAGCCATCGGCCTGTTCGCTGCCACCTATTTCATCAAGGTCGTCGGTTTTGCCGTCGTGCTGTTTGCCATCGGCAGCCCCGAGTGGCTGAACGGGCGCTGGTTCCTGGCCGGCGCCGTTGTGACTGTGGTGTTGTGGCAGGCCGCCGAAATCTACGGTTTCAGCAAGGCCCGGCTCCAGCTCTACAACGACCCCGAGACACCGGAAGGCGGCACCGATGTTTAGCCGCAAAGAGCGCCCCACGAACAAGCCCCGCAGCCGGGAAATCACCTCCGGAGCCCCCGGTGTTTCCGACAACGGACGCGACGGCGGATACAACGCCGGCATCGCCGTCTTCAGCTACATTGTTGGCGGAATCCTCGTCTGGAGTTTGATAGGGTGGGGTCTGGATAATCTGTGGGGAACCCGCTGGATTGTGCTCGCAGGCGCCCTGCTGGGAGCCGCGGGAGGGTTCTATCTTTCTCATATGCACGGCCTCACCAGCCCGGATAAATCCGCCGGCGGGGACAACGCTGCACGTGGCCCGTCTCAGGACGAGGATCAGTAATGCCAAATAATTTCACACGGGGAGAGTGCGACAGCAACGTTGCCTTTACCCGACCAACGCCCAATGATGGACACTGCAGAGAGGAAACGCGTTGATCGCGCTTGCGCTCCCGGCCCAGAATTCAGGAACTTTTACGCCTCCTGGAATTGAAGAAATCCACCTGCCGGCAATCCTGCCGTGGGGGGCGGCCGACGGATTCTCCAAGCAAATGCTGCTTGTAATCCTTTCGGCCGTTATTATCGCCGCATTCTTTCTGATGGCTGCCCGCAAGGGTCAGCTCGTCCCCGGCAGGCTCCAGTTTGCAGGTGAAGCCGCCTACGGCTTCGTCCGCAACGGCATCGGCAAGGACATCATCGGCGGCAAAGACTTCATGAAGTACGTCCCGCTGCTGTTCAGCCTGTTTTTCTTCATCCTGGTGAACAACATCTACGGCGCCATTCCGCTGATCCAGCTCCCCACCTTCTCGCATGTCGGCGGCGCCTACGTGATGGCCGGAATCGTGTACGTCACCTGGATCGCCATCGGCGTCAAGAAGAACGGCCTGCGCTACTTCAAGCTGGCCACCGTGCCGTCCGGAGTCCCGGGCTACATTCTTCCGATCGTGATTCCGATCGAGATCATCTCCAATTTCCTGGTCCGCCCGGTCACGCACAGTCTGCGTTTGTTCGCGACCATGCTGGCCGGCCACCTCATCGTCATGATTGCCGGTTCCGGAATCGAGTACCTCGTCACGCAGGAGAACCTCCTGCTGAAGGGCGCCTCGGTCCTCGTCCTCGGCGGCGCGATTGCCATGTACATGCTGGAAGCGCTGATCATGGTCCTGCAGGCGTACGTGTTCACGCTGCTGACCGCCATCTACATTGAAGGCGCGCTGCACGCGGACAGCCACTAGGCACCCAAAGTCTTCCCCTCAAGGGGGATGAAGTACACCAAACAACCTGCCACATAGATGGCATCTTGAAAGGAAAAAAATGGAAGGCAATCTCAACCTCGTAGGTTACGGTCTGTCCGCAATCGGCGGTGGTATCGGTGTTGGTCTCGTGTTCGCCGCTTACATCAACGGCGTAGCACGTCAGCCGGAGGCACAGCGTGTGCTCCAGCCGATCGCATTCCTCGGCCTCGCGCTGACTGAAGCCCTGGCCATCCTCGGCCTGGTCTTCGCGTTCGTTCTTTAGTCTGAACTTTAGAACTAAGCGAACATCCAGAACCGAGTAGATAAGGACGGGTGAATTATGAATCAGCTGATCATCTCAGCCGCCACAGAGGGCACCAACCCTCTCGTTCCCAATCCTTGGGAAATGCTTGTCGTCTTCGCCGGCTTTGCTGTCCTCATGTACATCGTGGTCAAGTACGTTGTCCCGATGTTCGAGAAGACCTTCGCAGAGCGTGCCGAGGCCATTGAAGGTGGCATTGCCAAGGCTGAAAAGGCCCAGGCAGAGGCTTCCGCCGCTCTCGAAGAGTACAAGCAGCAGCTCACCGATGCCCGTGCCGAGGCCAACCGCATCCGCGAGGAAGCACGTGCCGAAGGCGCTCAGATCCTTGCGGACCTGAAGGAGAAGGCAGCTCTCGAGTCTGCCCGCATCACGGCGCAGGCGCACGCGGCGATCCAGTCCGAGCGCCAGGCGGCCGTTGTGTCGCTGCGCGCGGAAGTTGGCACGCTGGCCACCACCCTTGCAGGCCGCATTGTTGGCGAGTCCCTCGAGGACGACGCGCGCTCAGCCCGTGTGGTTGACCGCTTCCTGGCAGATCTGGAGAACCAGAACGCAGGTGCAGCTAAGTAATGGCAGGTGTATCGAGCGAATCGCTCACCGCGGCCTTGGTGGCGCTGGAAGCCAAGCTTCCATTCGCCTCGCTGCAGTTGGCTAAGGAACTCTTCGGAATCCTGGGAACGGTGGACAGCTCGGCTGGCTTGCGCCGCGCCCTGACTGACCCGTCCCGCAGCGGTGACGAAAAGTCGGCGCTTATCAAGCAGCTCTTCGGCGGGAAAGTCTCCGCGGATGCTGTGGATATTGCGAGCGGACTGGCCGGCTCACGCTGGGCGTCGGCCCGGGATATCGGCGATGCACTCGAGACTCTTGCCGCTTCGGTGGTAATTGCCGTTGCTGAGAATAAGTCTGCCGTCTCTGCCTCGGGGATCACCGGCCTGGAAACGCTGGAGAACGATCTGTTCTCCTTCAACCAGGCCGTCGAGTCCAACCACGAGGTACAGCGTGCTGTGTCCGAGCCGCAGGCTGGCGCGGCCGCCAAGGTTGCCCTCGCCGAAAAGCTCGTACCTGATGCAAGCGAGGAAGCGAAGGTCCTTATCGGACAGGCAGTTTCGCAGCCGCGTGGCCTCAAGGTAACTAAGCTCGTCCGTCGTTTCGCGGAGCTTGCAGCCAAGCGCCAGCAGCGCTGGATTGCAACGGTCAGCGTCACCCGTCCGCTGACGGAGACACAGACCAGCCGTCTGCAGAAGGGGCTGAATGCCCTTTACGGGCGCGAGCTCAAGATCAACATGAACGTTGACCCGGCACTGATCGGTGGCATCCGGATCCAGGTTGGTGACGAAGTGGTAGACGCTTCGGTCCTCGCCCGCCTGGGCCAGCTCCACCGCCAGCTTGCTTAGCCAGCCGGACCAGCACAACTAAACGAAACCCCGGTCATCGTGAGCAACGATGATCACGAAAACAGGAGAGCAGGGACTGCAGATGGCCGAATTGACCATCAACGCCGACGACGTCCGTAATGCGTTGAACGAGTTCGCGGCGTCCTACGAACCCGGAAACGCAGAGCGCGTAGAGGTCGGCCGTGTAACAACCGCAGGTGACGGCATCGCCCGTGTTGAGGGCCTTCCCTCGGTCATGGCGAACGAGCTGCTTCGCTTCGAAGACGGCACCCTGGGCTTGGCCCAGAACCTCGACGTCCGCGAAATCGGCGTCATCATCCTCGGTGACTTCACCGGCATCGAAGAAGGCCAGGAAGTTCACCGCACCGGACAGGTTCTGTCCGTACCGGTGGGTGACGCCTTCCTCGGCCGCGTTGTCGACCCGCTGGGCGAGCCCATCGATGACCTCGGCGAGATCAAGGCCGAAACCACCCGTGCCCTGGAACTCCAGGCGCCCGGCGTGACCCAGCGCAAGTCGGTCCACGAACCGATGCAGACCGGCCTCAAGGCTATCGACGCCATGATCCCGATCGGCCGCGGCCAGCGTCAGCTGATCATCGGTGACCGTCAGACCGGCAAGTCGGCTATCGCCATCGACACGATCATCAACCAGAAGGCCAACTGGGCCTCCGGGGATGTCAACAAGCAGGTGCGCTGCATCTATGTAGCCATCGGCCAGAAGGCATCTACGATCGCGGCTGTCCGTCAGACCCTTGAGGACAACGGCGCACTGGAATACACGACCATCGTGGCTTCCCCCGCGTCTGACCCCGCAGGCTTCAAGTACCTGGCACCGTACGCCGGTTCGGCCATCGGGCAGCACTGGATGTACGGCGGCAAGCACGTCCTCATCGTGTTTGATGACCTCTCCAAGCAGGCCGAGGCCTACCGTGCAGTGTCGCTGCTGCTCCGCCGCCCGCCGGGACGCGAAGCCTACCCGGGCGACGTGTTCTACTTGCACTCCCGCCTGCTGGAGCGTTGTGCCAAGCTTTCTGACGAGCTCGGTGCAGGTTCGATGACCGGCCTGCCGCTCATCGAGACGAAGGCAAACGACGTCTCCGCTTACATCCCGACCAACGTGATCTCGATCACCGATGGCCAGATCTTCCTGCAGTCGGACCTCTTCAACGCTAACCAGCGTCCCGCCGTCGACGTGGGTGTCTCCGTTTCCCGTGTTGGTGGCGCCGCTCAGGTCAAGTCAATGAAGAAGGTCTCCGGTACCTTGAAGCTGGAACTGGCTCAGTACCGCGACATGCAGGCGTTCGCCATGTTCGCGTCGGACCTCGACGCCGCATCGCGCCAGCAGCTGACCCGTGGCGCACGCCTGATGGAACTGCTCAAGCAGGGCCAGTACTCGCCGTTCCCGGTTGAGAACCAGGTCGTTTCCATTTGGGCCGGCACCAACGGGCACCTCGACAACGTTCCGGTTGAAGACATCAACCGCTTCGAGACCGAGTTCCTGGAGCACCTCAAGCACAAGTCCTCCATCCTGACGACGCTGGCCCAGACCAACGTCATGAGCGATGACACTGCAGAAGCCTTGAAGACCGCGATCGTGGACTTCAAGAAGGGCTTCTTCGGCGAGGGAGACAACCACCTGGTTGGTGCGGGGCACGAAGAGCACGCCGCCATCGACGAGGCACAGGTCGACCAGGAAAAAATCGTCAAGCAGAAGCGCTAGTTTCGCTGGCAGGGACTGCCGGGACCCCACCGGGTTCCGGCAGTCCCGGCCATCGGGATCTTAGGAAAGGATAAGTATGGGAGCCCAGATCCGGGTCTACCGCCAGAAGATCAGCTCGACGACGTCGATGCGCAAGATCTTCAAGGCGATGGAACTGATCGCTACCTCGCGCATCGGGAAGGCCCGAGCACGCGTAGCAGCTTCACTGCCTTACGCAAACGCCATCACGCGTGCCGTTTCTGCTGTCGCAAGCCAGAGCGAAATCGACCACCCGCTGACCACCGAGCCGGAGCAGATCCGCCGGGCCGCCGTCCTGGTAATCACCTCGGACCGTGGCCTTGCAGGTTCGTACTCGGCGAGCGTGCTCAAGCAGGCGGAAGGCCTCAACGAGCTGCTCGTCGAGGAGGGCAAGGAAGTGAAGTTTTACCTGGTCGGCCGCAAGGCGCAGGCCTACTTCGACTTCCGGAACCGTCCTTACGGGCGCGTTTGGACCGGCGGCACGGATGCGCCGGAGTTTGCCACCGCACAGGAAATCGGCGAGGCATTGCTGTCTGACTTTGCGACGGACTATGCAGAGGGCGGCGTCGACGAGATCCATGTCGTCTACACCCGCTTCAAGTCCATGGTCACCCAGGAGCCGACGGTTATCCGTCTTCTCCCGCTTGAGGTTGTCGAAGAGCAGGCTGCGTCCGAATCGGACCTCCTGCCGCTCTACGAATTCGAGCCGGAAACGGAGCAGGTTCTTGATGCTCTGCTGCCGCGCTACATCGAATCACGCATCTTCGCCGCGATGCTGCAGGCAGCAGCTTCGGAGCTGGCTGCCCGCCAGCGGGCAATGAAGTCCGCCGGCGACAACGCCACGGACCTCATCAAGAAGTTCACGCGTCTGCGCAACACTGCCCGCCAGGCTGAAATTACGCAGGAGCTTTCCGAAATCGTGGCCGGCGCCGACGCGTTGAACGCGTCCTAGCCACCCCGGTCTCGGAACCTGCTGTACCTGCACCAAAGTAAACTTAACCCCAACGCCATCTACTGAGTGAAGTGAGAGAGATGACTGCCACTGCTACCGAACACGTAGCCGCGACGACCGGTGCTACCGGCCGTATTGCACGTGTTATTGGCCCGGTTGTCGACGTCGAATTCCCGGCTGACGCAATCCCCTCGATTTACAACGCACTCACCACCGAGATTACTCTCAACGGTGAGACCAAGACGATCACGTTCGAGGTTGCCCTGCACCTCGGCGACAACGTCATTCGCGCCATCTCCCTGCAGGCAACCGACGGACTTGTCCGCGGCACCGCTGTAGTGGATTCTGGTGCCCCCATCTCCGTTCCTGTCGGCGACGTCGTCAAGGGACACATCTTCAACGTCCTCGGACAGCCGCTGGACGTGGCTGAGTCGGAACTCGGAATTACCGAGCGCTGGCCCATCCACCGCAAGGCTCCGGCCTTCGCGACGCTTGAGGGTTCCACCGAGATGATGGAAACCGGCATCAAGGTCATCGACCTTCTCACCCCGTACATCAAGGGTGGCAAGATCGGTCTGTTCGGTGGTGCCGGTGTCGGCAAGACCGTGCTGATCCAGGAAATGATCACCCGTGTTGCCCGCAACTTCGGCGGCACCTCGGTGTTCGCCGGTGTCGGCGAGCGTACCCGTGAAGGTAACGACCTCTGGGTTGAAATGGAAGAGGCAGGCGTCCTCAAGGACACCGCCCTTGTCTTCGGCCAGATGGACGAACCGCCGGGAACGCGTCTGCGCGTCGCCCTGTCGGCCCTGACCATGGCGGAGTACTTCCGCGATGTGCAGAACCAGGACGTGCTGCTCTTCATCGACAACATCTTCCGCTTCACCCAGGCAGGCTCCGAGGTTTCCACCCTCCTCGGCCGCATGCCGTCGGCCGTGGGCTACCAGCCCAACCTGGCTGACGAGATGGGCCTCCTGCAGGAGCGCATCACGTCCACCAAGGGCCACTCGATCACCTCGATGCAGGCCATCTACGTCCCCGCAGATGACTACACCGACCCGGCCCCGGCCACGACCTTCGCACACCTCGACGCGACCACGGAACTTTCCCGTGAAATCGCTTCCCGTGGTCTGTACCCGGCCGTTGACCCGCTGACGTCGACGTCCCGCATCCTGGATCCGCAGTACATCGGCAACGACCACTACAACACGGCCGTCCGCGTCAAGCAGATCCTGCAGAAGAACAAGGAACTTCAGGACATCATCGCCATCCTCGGCGTTGACGAACTCTCTGAAGAAGACAAGATCGTCGTGTCGCGTGCACGCCGCATCCAGCAGTTCCTCTCGCAGAACACCTACACCGCCAAGCAGTTCACCGGCGTCGAGGGCTCCACCGTGACCATCAAGGACACCGTTGAAGGCTTCACCGCGATCTGCGACGGCGAGCTCGACCACATTGCAGAGCAGGCGTTCTTCAACGTCGGCGGCCTGGATGACGTTGAGCGCCAGTGGGCCAAGATCCAGGAACAGACCAAGTAATATGGCTGAGCTTGAGGTTGAGATTGTCGCAGCGGACCACTTCGTGTGGTCCGGTGCGGCCACGATGGTCAAGGCCCGCACCAGCGATGGTGAAATCGGAATCCTGCCCGGCCACGCGCCCCTGCTGGCGATTCTGGCCGAAGGTGAGCTGGCAATCCAGCCGGTCTCCGGTGACCGCATTGCCGTAGTTGTGGACGGCGGGTTCTTCTCCGTCGACAACAACCGGGTCGTCATTGTTGCTGACAACGCCCAAATGGGCGACGCGGCTACTGCGGGGATCCGCTAGCACGACCTTGATGAACGATACTGTTTTTCCGTTCATCGTCCTGGCAACGGTCTTCGCGTTGCTGGTATTTGCACTGTGCCTTTCCGGGGTGCGCCGCTTCAATCTGCGGCGCGCCCTGGGCACGGTGGACGCCTCCATTTGCACGGCTGGAACCAGCTGGCAGATGGGGGTTTGTCGTTATCAGGACAACGACCTTGAGTGGTTCCGCCTTGCCTCGCTGAGCATGCGGCCGAAGCACACCTTCCGCCGGAGTTCGCTTGAGCTGATCGGCCGGCGAAAACCCACCGAATCCGAACTTGTCAAAGTCCAGCCCGACGCCGTGATTGTCGAACTCCGGTACGAAGGCCAGGACATCCTGCTGGCCATGCGGTTCGACGCCTACACGGGGCTCTCCTCCTGGCTTGAGGCCGGGCCCGTCGTCGGCGTCGGCACCTGGCGCTAGCCCCGGTGGACTTCATCGAAGACCTCCGGCTCGTCGACGGGCCTGTGCTCTGGCTCGCCTGGACTGCGGGCACCGCGGGCCTGCTCTACTTGCTGTGGCAGGGCGGACGACGCGCCGGCCGGGTTTCCGCCGGAAGTAAAGCCGCCCCCCGCCGGCTGGCCCTCCTGCTTCCCCCCGCCGCCGCGATCCTGGCCGCCGCCGTGCTGCTGGCCGGGGCGCACTGGGCGCTGATCTACGTCTTCTCCGTCTTCCCCGGGGAACTCCCGCCCGAGGTTCTGGCCTGGTCCCTTCCCGCCGTAGCGGCCCTGCTGCTCTGGCTGATGCGCCTGTGGGGCGCCTGGCGGCCCCCGGGCGCCGCCCGGGCACCCGGCCACAACCGCGCCAGGCGCCCGGCCCGGACGACGGCGGTGGCTACGGCTGCCCTGCTCGGCGTCGTCCTGCTCTCCGCCGTCCAGATCAACGGCTACTTCGGCCTCAACCACACCGTGAGTGACCTGACCGGCACCGCCCTGGCCCGGATCCAGCCACTGGAAGACGGGCTGAAACGCGCCCCCGGACCCTCCGCCGCCGTGAGCCTGTCCGGGTGGAACCCGCCGGCTGACCTGCCCGAGGGCGGCGTGCTGCGGCGTGCCGGAATCCCCGGCACCAGCTCAGGCTTTGCAAGCCGTGAAGCCTATGTCTATCTGCCCCCGGCCTACCAGGCCTCGCCCCGTCCGGCACTGCCCGTCCTGGTCCTCTTCGCCGGCCAGCCGGGCGCGCCGGCAGACTGGCTCACCGGCGGGGCACTGCGCAGCCGCATGGACCGGTACGCGGCAGCGCACCAGGGGGTGGCTCCGGTGGTCGTCGTCGTGGACCCGAACGGTTCCGCCGCGGGCAACACCCTGTGCATGGACAGCAGGATCGCCCGGGCCGACACGTTCCTCGCCGAGGACGTGCCGGCCTGGATCAACCGGACGCTGGACGTGGATCCGGATCCTCGTCAGTGGGCGGCCGGGGGATTCTCCTTCGGCGCGACCTGCGCCCTGCAGATGGTGACGCGTCATCCTGATATCTACAGCTCCGCCCTGGCCTTTTCGAGCGAGCAAGAGCCTGCCCTCGCCAAGGAGCGGGAAAAGACCATCGCGGCCTCCTTCGGCGGCGACACCGAGGCCTTCGACCGCCAGACACCGCTGCGGCTCATGCGGGAGCACCGCTTTGAGGGTCACTCCATCTACTTTGCCGCCGGCGAACGGGACCCCGAATTCGTCGGCTACCTGGAGGTTCTGTCCGCCGCCGCCCGCGCCGCCGGGTTCACCGTAGAAGCGAGTCTGGTCCCCGATGCGGGACACTCCTGGGAGACCGGGTCCACGGGGTTGCCCGCCGGACTGGACTTCCTGGCGTCCCGCTGGGGCATCCCGCAGTGAGCCCGGCAGCCACGGCAGGGCGGCGGGGGACCGGGGCCGGCTCCGTCCAGGGCCTGGGCCGCGAGGGCCTGCGGCAGTCGCTGGCCCACCTGCGGGCCATACCGTTCACGCTCGGCGTCCTCGCGGTCTTCCTGGCCACCGGCGCGGCCACCGGAAGCTTCCTCTCCGGGCCGCCGGAGTCACTGCTGGACGTGGCGTCCGTCAGTGCCCCCGAACTGAAGGCCGGGAGCTGGTGGTCGCTGTTCACTTCGATGTTCTTCGCCACGAACCTGCTGGCCTACGCCTCGGCCGCGCTGATGATCCTCCTCCTGCTGGGCATCGCCGAGCGGCAGCTCGGTACGCGGCGCACGGCCGTGTTCTACTTCGCCGCCCAGTTCGCGGCCGTGACGGTGTTCCTGCTGGTGACACAACTCGCCCGCTACGCCGACGACGGCTGGCTCGGCCGGATGGTGGACGCGCGGCTCATGGGCCCGTACGCGGCCGTCCTGGCCGTGTCGCTGGCGTCCAGCGGGCTGCTGCCCACGCTCTGGCAGCGGCGGCTGCGCACCGGCGTCGTCTCCGTTTCCCTGATGCTTGTGCTGTACGTGGGGCATGCCGAGACCGTCGTCGGGTTCGCCGGGGCGCTGGCGGGACTGGCGGCCGGCTGGTGGATCCAGGGCGACAAGGGCACCCTGCACCGGCACCGTTCCACGGGGCGCGAAACCCGCAACCTGCTCGCCCTCACCGTGGCGATCTTCGCTGTCGGACCCATCCTGACTGCCACGGTCCGGACCCCCACCGGGCCGCTGGCGCTGTTGCGGGACGTCGTGCTCAACCCGCTGCCCACGCTGAACCAACTGGAGCAGAACTGCGGCGGCACCATCGACGTCACCTGCCTGGAGGCCGGCCGCGCCGGGTTCGCCGGGCCGCTGGGCCTCGCGCTGGCGGTGGTGCCCGTGGTGCTGCTGCTCATCTGCGCCGACGGCATGCGGCACGGCCGCCGGCTCGCCCTGCGGATCGCGATCACCCTCCAGCTCGCCGTGACAGCCCTGGCCGCCGTCTACCTGTCGCTGTTCGCCAGGATTCCGCAGTACGCCAACGGGCCGCACACCGGCGTGATGGGCTCGGGGTTCGTGCACGTGCTGCCCCTGGTGGTGGTTCCGCTCGTGCTCGTTGTCCTGCTCGCGGCGCACCGCCGCCAGTTCCGCGTCGAGACAAGTCCCCGGGCCCGCTGGGCCCTCGCCACAGTTGTCGGCGGCACCTGGCTCGTGCTGGCGGCCTGCTATACCGGAGTCTGGCTCGCCGCCGGTGGCATGGACCGCGACGGCGGCCTGCTGGGCCTGGCTGCCGAGCTGTCCCGCCAGTACCTGCCGCTGCCCATCCCCGGAATCTACAGCCGTATCTTCCAGGGCCGCGACGCCGTCGAGGCTTTCCTCTTCGCCGCCTCCGGCATCATCTTCTGGGCGGTCGCCCTGGCCGCCGTCTGGCTGGTCCTGCAGCGCCGGCTGCATCTCAGCGACGCAGGGGCGGGCGACCGCGACGTGGCCCGCAGCCTGATCCGCCAGGGCGGCGACTCCCTGTCCTGGATGGCGCTGTGGGAGCCGAACAGGTACTGGTTCGCGCCGGACGGCCGCGGGGGAGTGGCCTACCAGCAGCATGGCAACGTCGCGCTGACGCTGGCGGGACCCTTCGGCCCGGCGGCGTTCCACGAGGAGACCGCGGCGGGCTTCATCCGGTACTGCGCCGAGCATGCCCTCATTCCCTGCTTCTATTCCTGCACCGACGAGCTGTGGCCGCTGCTGCAGGGCCGCGGGTTCCGGCGGGTGGCGGTGGCGCAGGAGACCCGGCTGGCCGTGCGCTCGCTCGAGTTCAAGGGCAAGGAGTGGCAGAACGTCCGGACCGCCCTGAACCGGGCCAAGAAGACCGGGGTGCGCGCGGTGTGGGGCCGCTACGCCGACTTCGCGCCGGCGGTGCGCGCCCAGCTGAGCGAGGTCTCGGAGGAGTGGGCCGCCCAGAAGTCAGTCCCGGAGATGGGCTTCACCCTCGGTGGCATCGACGAGCTTGAGGACCCGGAGGTGCTCTGCTGCCTCGCGGTGGATGCCGAGGGGCAGGTCCAGGGCGTCACCAGCTGGCTGCCGGTCTATGCGGACGGCCGCCTTGTGAGCTGGACGCTGGACTTCATGCGCCGGCGCGGCGATGCCTTCCCCGGCGTCATGGAGTTCCTGATCGCCTCGGCGGTCCAGGAGCTCCGGAGCTCCGTGGAGATCATCTCGTTGTCCGGATCTCCGCTGGCGAAGGAAGCTGACTCGGCGGCGGATGTTCCCGGCGGTGAGGGCGGGCCCGAAGCGCTGGCCAGAATCCTCGACGTCGTCGGGAAGGCCCTGGAGCCGGTGTACGGCTTCCGTTCCCTGGCTACTT
Organism: Pseudarthrobacter ribosi; assembly: GCF_055412865.1. Classification (NCBI taxonomy): domain Bacteria; kingdom Bacillati; phylum Actinomycetota; class Actinomycetes; order Micrococcales; family Micrococcaceae; genus Pseudarthrobacter; species Pseudarthrobacter ribosi. The sequence goes on from NZ_JBVAYZ010000022.1 coordinate 43,020, forward strand.
TCAAGTCCCGGTTCAAACCCGACTACCGGACGCTGTACCTCTATTACCAGGACCCGTTGCAGCTGCCCGCCATGGGGAGGGCGCTGAGCCGGGCCTATCTGCCCGGATTGTCCGTGCGCCACAGTGCGCGGCTGCTGCGGACCCTCGTGCGCTGAGGCAAAAAAATGGTCCCCGGCACGGAGGCCGGGAACCATTTCTGCGCGGAGACTGCCGCTGGCAGTTCCGCTGCGGGGTGCTAGACCAGCGTCACGCCGGTAGCCTGGGGGCCCTTGGCGCCCTGGCCGATTTCGAACTGAACGCGAGCGTTCTCGTCGAGGGTCTTGAATCCACCGGTCTGGATCTCAGAGTAGTGAACGAAGACATCGCCATCGGAGTCATCCGGGGTGATGAAGCCGAAGCCCTTTTCAGCGTTGAACCACTTGACGGTTCCCTGTGCCATGTATATCTCCTCATTTTGGATCTGGATTAAGACCGGCACACTTCGTGCCGGACTTGGTCACTCCGCGAGAAGAACCTTGGCTGTGGGACCGGATCAACCGGACTTCGGCGGCAGGAGCTTCACGCTCGCAACATGTCTTGCGAGCATGAAAAAACACCTACACAAAGACTGGTCTAAGAATTTCATGTCATTTGCTTCAGGTCAACGGGCCCGGCGCACAAATTCATAAAATTTGTACAAAGTATCGACGAATGATTTCACGCGGAATACCGCCAGCCCTTTCACCCATGCTGGACAGCGGCTTCACGGCAGCGCCCCTGCTCAGACGCCAATGGAGCATGGCTGAATCCCCTATTTAGGTAAATGGTCTTCCTGGCTCAGGGAAAACCACACTCACCCTGCAACCGGGCGAGGCATTGTCCGGGCTCAGGGAACAGTTGGCGCCGACAATGGGCTCATAGCAGGGTAGTAGGCCCGCGCGGGGCGTTCTAGAAGAGCCGGGACTCGACGTCGTCGACGCCGCGCATGGCGTCGTAGTCGAGGGTGACGCAGTCGATGCCGCGGTCGTTTGCCAGGACCTTGGCCTGTGGCTTGATCTGCTGGGCGGCGAAGATCCCGCGGACCGGAGCCAGGAGCGGGTCCCGGTTGAGCAGTTCGAGGTAGCGGGTGAGCTGTTCGACGCCGTCGATGTCACCGCGCCGCTTAAGCTCGATGGCCACCGTGGCGCCCTGGGCGTCCCTGGCAAGGATGTCCACGGGGCCGATGGCGGTGAAGTACTCTCGGCGGATGAGGGAGAACCCGGCGCCGAGGAGTTCGATCTGGTCGGCCAACAGCCGCTGCAGGTCCGCCTCCACACCGTCCTTGATCAGCCCGGGGTCCTGGCCCAGCTCATGGGAGGTGTCATGCAGCTGCTCATGGATGTTGATGATCAGGCGGTCGTCGGTTTTGGCCGACTGAACGGTCCACTGTTCGACCACGCCGATTTCGACGTCGACCTCCTCCGGGGTGGAAACCCGCAGGGACGCCGGGGGACTCATCCAGTTCAGCGGCTTGTAGGATCCGCCGTCCGAGTGGACCAAAACGGAGCCGTCGGCCTTGACCAACAGGAGCCGGGTGGCGAGCGGGAGATGGGCTTTGAGCCGGCCGACATAATCAACGGAGCAACGGGCTATGACTAAACGCACCCGGTCAACACTACCGTCTGCAGGGACAACGGGCACCCGGACTGGGGCAGAATGGAACCATGCCCCGTTCCAACCGCCCCCGCCGAGCCGTGCCAGGACGAGCCGGCCCGGGCAAAGCCGCCAAGCCCGGAGTCAAGGGCGGACCCGTGCCGGAGCTGGACCTGGAGCGCGCGCGCTCGGGCTTTGCCCGGCGGGAGAGTGCGCCGGACGGCGAGTGGACGGTCCGGCCCGTGACCGCCGGCCGTGCGGAAAAAACCTATATCTGTCCGGGCTGCTCGACGGCGGTGCTGCCCGGCGTGGCGCATCTCGTCGTGTGGTCCGAGTCCCATCTGTTCGGGCCCGCCGCGGGCCTCGCGGAGAGGCGGCACTGGCACACGAACTGCTGGACCTCACGCAGCTACCGGTACCGCTGAGTGCCGGCCCGGGCCGCTTCGCCGGCCGCTTTCGCTAAGCTGGACACATGAGTTTTGACCCGGCGTCATACGTCTTCAGCCAGCCGTCCGCACCGACCGCGATCCGCGCGTCCACCGTACTCCCGGCCCGCCGGGAGAACGTGGAGCTCCGCACGAGTGACGGACACCGGCTCGTCGGCGAGCTGGCGCTTCCGGAATCCGGCGAGGTGAAGGCCACTCTGATCACGCTCCATCCGCTGCCCACCCACGGCGGCTTCATGGACTCGCACGTCTACCGGAAAGCCTCCTACCGGCTGCCCGCCCTGGCCGGCCTCGCCGTGCTCCGGTTCAACACGCGCGGCACCGGATCACCGCGGGGAACCAGCGACGGAGCGTTCGAGGAGGGAATCGGCGAACGCCTCGACGTCGAGGCGGCCGTGAAGTTCGCCGTCGACCGCGGCCTGCCGAACCGCTGGCTGGTCGGCTGGTCGTTCGGCACTGAGCTCGCGCTGATGTACGGGGCGTCGGAACCGGTGGCCTCCGAAGTGGAAGGTGCCATCCTGCTCTCCCCACCGCTGCACCGGGCCACGGACGTGCACCTCAAGGAATGGGCAGCCTCCGGCAAACCGCTCAAGGTCCTGGTGCCCGATCTTGACGATTACCTCCAGCCGGCCGAGGCCACGGAACGCTTCAAGGTGGTGCCGCAGGCCCGCGTCGTGGGCGTGGACGGCGCCAAGCACCTGTGGGTGGGGGAGAAGTACGCCGGCCGGGTGCTCAACGAAATCGTCGACGAAGTGCTCCCGGGCCGTGCCGGCGCCGGCAGTACCCGCACCGAACTGCCGCACGAATGGGCCGGTCCGGTGGCCACCGCACACGCCTGAGCGCCCCTGGACTTTCCTGCTACGGAAAAGGACAGCCGCCGCGTGGATCCACGCAGCGGCTGTCCTTTTCTGTAGCGGAAAGTGTCAGTGCTTGTCCTGGCGGACGATGAAGATCTCCTTGACCAGAAGCAGGATGGCGGCCGCCGTGGGGATGGCGATCAGCGCGCCCAGGACACCGAGCAGGCTGCCGCCGGCGATCACCGAGATGACGGCGACGGCGCCGGGGACCGCAACGGCCTTCTGCATGATGCGCGGGGAGATGAAGTAGGCCTCGAACTGCAGGTAGGCGAAGTAGCAGACGGCATAGACCACGGCGGTCTGCCAGCCCGCAGTGAGGGCGATCAGCGTGACGATGACACCGGCAATCAGCCCGCCCACCAGGGGAATGAACGCCAGCAGGGCCACCACGAAGGCCAGCAGGACGGCGAACGGGACGCCGATGATCGTCATCACAATGAACGCGTAGGTAGCGTTTACGAGGGCGACGACGGCCTGGCCGATCACGTAGTTGCCCACCGACCCGGTGATTTCCTCGGACAGGGCCTCGACCCTGGCCCGCCGGGACCGCGGGGCCAGCCGGTAGCCCCACTTCTTCATGGCCGGCAGGGCGGCGAGGAAGTAGAGGCTCAGCACCAGCACAATCAGGGCGCCGAAGAGTCCGTTGGCCACGGTGGAGCCGAAACCGACGACACCGCCGAAGATGCCGCCCATCGCCTCCGGGTCGTTGACGAACTTCTCCAGTTCCTGGGTGATGCGTTCGCGCACCCCGTACTGGTTGTCGATGCTGCGGAAGAAGTCGGAGTTGATGAATTCCGTGATCCACCGCGGCGCCTCTTCGACGATCTGGGTGACCTGCTGGACGATCGTGGGGATTAGCGTGGCAAAGAAGGCTGCGACGCCCAGGGCCAGCGTGGAAACGGCGACCACAATGCCCGCGGCGCGGGGGAGCTTTTTCCCCTCAAGCCAGCGCACCACCGGGTCCAGGCCCAGGGCGATGAAGAGCGCCGCGACGATCCAGAGGATCAGCTGGGTGGTGTTGGAGCCGATCCAGTAGACGAGCAGGGCCACACCGACGCCGACCGTCCCCATGAACCCGACGTAGAGGGGGTGCTGGGAGGACATCCGCGGACCGGGATCGCCGAAGCGGGTGCCCGTCTCGGTCTCGGGCGTCGTCTCGTCGTCCTCCTGCTCGGGGGGCATCTCGAAGCGGAGCCGCGGCTGGGCTCCCGGCAGGGGCTGGCGCAAGCGGTGGGCCATCGAGTTCAGGACCCCGGCCAGGGCCGCGCGGCGGGGGGAAACCTGCTCCTGCGGACTGCCTGCCGTGCTGCCGGATTCCTGGGTTTCTTCCGGTCCTAAGGGGGACGAATCCGTGTGTCCAGTCACTGCGTTGAAGCCCTCTATTTTTCTGTATATCCCCGGCGGGGACGCCGCGGCGGCCCAGTGTGATGATCACCGCAAACACTATCAGCAGGCTTGTTAGGGCGCTCTTTTGAGGCTGCCGTGAGGACCTCGGAAGGGGTTGACAAGCAGCCCGATCTGACTCTGTGGTAACAGAACGGTTACTATTGAAGTTACGTGTCCGCTGATGATAGGTAATATTTTGCGTTTCAAGACTGCAGTCGCACTAGTGCTGCTGGGCCTCCTGACACTGCTGGCCGGAATCGGCCAGAAGACATTCTGGGCTCCGCCGGAGACCGTGACCGCCACCGCCCCCTCAGGTGCCACCGCCGCGCCGCTGACCGTTTTTGACGAGAAGCTCCGCACCCTGCACGACGGCATGGTAACGATCAACGTCAAGGGCGAAGGCAGCTTCATGCTGGCCGCCGGCCGCCCTGACGACGTCGATGCCTGGGTTGGCGCCACCGCGCACAACACCGTCTCCGGTGTCTCCGAGGACGGCAAGGCGCTGCAGTTGACCCATGCTGACGGGGAAGCCACGGTGGCCTCGCCGGCCGGCTCGGACCTCTGGGTCAGCACAGAGAACGCCAGCGGCGAGCTGAAGTACAACTGGACCCCGCCCGCCGACGGCGACTGGGCGCTGCTGCTCGCGACGGACGGCACCAAGCCGGCCCCCGAATCCATCAGCATGACCTTCCCGAACGACACCTCCACCCCGTGGGCCATTCCCCTGATGGTGATCGGCGGCCTGCTGATCCTGGCCGGCGCCGTACTGCTGGTGCTCAAGCCCAAGTCCGGCACCCGCCCCGGCAACGGCGATTCCGGCAACGGCGATTCCGGCACCGGCGGCGAGCCGGCCGCCGGTGCCGAGGGCACTGCCGCCCGGGGCTCCGAGGCCCAGGCCGCCGCTCCGAAGAACGCCGCCCCGAAGAACGCCGCCCCGAAGAACGCCTCCCAGCAGCTCACCGCCGCACCGGCCACCGCGGTACGGCGCCTGCGGCGCTCCGGAGCGGTCATGGCCGTGCTGACCGCCACTGCCGTCGCCGGCAGCGGAGTGGCGGCCCAGGCCAGCCAGGCGCCCGCCCCGTCGCCGGCCACTTCGTCTGCCGCAGCGGAGCAGGCTCCAGGGTCACCGGTCCTGGTTGATGCCCAGTTCCGCCGCATCCTGGAACAGGTCGCCAGCGCGGTCGACGCCGGGGACGCGGCCCAGGACGCCAGCAAGCTGGAGCCGCGCGTGGCCGGACCTGAACTCGAAGTCCGCACACAGAACTACAAGATCCGTTCCCAGGTCGGCTCGTACGAGCCCCGGATGCCGGTCCGTGCCACCAAGCTCCTCACCACCGTGGTCACCGAACAGCGCAGCTGGCCGCGCACGGTCATGGCGGTTACCCAGGGCGAGGGCAACGTCGTTCCGCAGCTGCTCACCCTGACCCAGGCCTCCCCGCGGGAGAACTACAAGCTGGTCCTCACCACGCCGCTGCAGCCGGGAACGACCTTCCCGGGGATCGCCCGCGGCGGCACCGAGACGCTGGCACCCGCCGACAAGTCGGACCTGCCCTACAGCGGTGAGGAAGCACTGGGCGTGCTGGGTGACCGGCTGAACTCTGCCGAGTCCACGTTCAAGGACAAGCTCGCCGAGGGCGCGTCCTCCCCGTATATTGCGGACACGCTGGCCTACCAGGCCGATGTAGTGACCACGGGTGTCAACGGCAACTTCTCCTTCACCCACCAGATCGTCCCGGAGAGCGTTGTGGTGTTCCGGACCGCCGACGGCGGTGCGCTGGCCATGGGCCGCCTGGACTTCGCATTCGATGGCACCCCCAAGGCAGCCGGCGACACGCTGACGATCGGTGACGACGCAGCGGCCCTGGCCGGTGGCAAGGAGACCAAGACCGGCATGGTGCTGAACTTCGCCGAGTCCGTGGCCGTCTACATCCCGCCGGCCGGTTCCCAAGACCCGATGAAGCTCGTCGCCGCCACCCGTGGCCTCGTAGGAGCGACCTTCAAGTAGGTCTGCCGCATCATCTAAAAAGTCACACGCAGCACCGGCAGAACCAGTGCCAACAGAAAAGACCCGGGCAGCAGGCCGGGTCTTTTCTGCTGCCCGGGCGCCTTCCGGTGGCGTCGGACCGGGCCGATATGGCTAGAGTGGAACCATGACTTCGCCAGCTTCCCGCCCGGTCCCGCCAGCTGCCGCCAACCCGCTCAACCTGCGGGGTGCGGTGGACCTGTCCTCCCTGAAACAGCGACCTGCGGCGCCGCCGGCCGCACCAGGAGCCTCCGGCGCACCCGGGTTGCCCGGAGCGCCTGCCGCGGGCAGCGGCGAGGCGGAACACCCCCGCCGTCCGCTGCGGGTTGACATCACCGAAGCCAATTTCCAGGAACTCGTGGAGCTGTCAGCCCAGGTCCCGGTCGTCGTTGCGCTGTGGGCGGCCTACTCGCCCGGCTCCGCCGAACTGGTCGACGTCCTCGAACGGACCGTGGACAGCTATGCGGGCCGGCTGGTCCTCGGCGCCGCCGACGTCGAAGTGTTCCCGCAGCTGGCCCAGGCCTTCCAGGTGCAGGCCGTTCCCACCGCCGTCGCCCTCGTCAACGGCCAGCCGGTACCCCTATTCCAGGGCGGCGCCGAGGAACCGCAGGTCCGCAGCCTGCTGGACGAACTGCTCAAGGTCGCCGCCGCCAACGGCGTGGCCGGACAGGTCGGCGCGGGCGGGCCCGCCGCCGAACCGGAGGCTCCGCCGCTGCCGCCCCTGCACCAGAAGGCGTTCGACGCCATTGAGGCCGGGGACTACGCTGCGGCCGCCGACGCCTACCGCCAGGCCCTCCTCGAAATGCCCGCCGACGCCGCGGCCAAGGCCGGGCTCGCGCAGGTGGAGCTGATGGGCCGGCTCCAGCCGCTCTCCGCCGCGGACACCGAGGCGCTGCGCCAGCAGGCCGCCACGGAGCCGGACAACCTCGAGGCCCAGCTCAGCGTGGCCGACGTGGACATCGCCGGCGGACACGTGGAGGACGGCCTCGGCCGGATCGTCGCGTTCATCGGCAGGAACTTCGGCCCGGAGCGGGAAACGGCACGGGTCCGGCTGCTTGAACTGTTCGACGTCGTCGGCACCGGCGACGACCGGGTGGCGAAGGCGCGCCAGAACCTTGCCCGGGTGCTCTTCTAGTGGGCTCCGCCCTGTTCACGCCGCTGGAACTGCGCTCCCTGCACCTGAAGCACCGCGGCTGGGTGTCTCCCATGTGCCAGTACAGCTGCGAGCCGGAAACCGGGGAAGGTGTGCCCAACGACTGGCACCTGATGCATCTGGGTTCTTTCGCCACCGGCGGGGCAGCCCTGATCCTCACCGAAGCCGCCGCCGTGAACGCCGCCGGGCGGATCAGCCCCCGGGACGCCGGGCTCTACAACGACGACCAGGCGGCAGCATGGGAACGGATTACCTCCTTCGTGCACCGTCACGGCACGGCGGAGACCAAAATCGGCACACAGTTGGCGCACGCCGGCCGGAAAGCCTCCTCCTACTGGCCCTTCTCCGGCAAGCAGGGCACCGTACCCGCCGACGACGGCGGCTGGCCCACCGTTGGTCCCGGCACGGGAGCCTTTGACGACTACGGGGCCCCCTCAGCGATGACGGAAGGGCAGATCGACGGCGTCATCGCCGACTTCGCTGCCGCTGCGGTCCGGGCTGTCGGAGCCGGCTTCGACACGATCGAAATCCACGGCGCCCACGGGTACCTGCTGCACCAGTTCCAGAGCCCGCTCGTCAACGACCGCACTGACCGCTGGGGTGGTCACGAGACCGGCCGAAACCGGCTGACCCTCGCCGTGGTCGATGCCGTACGCAACGTCATTCCCGACTCCATGCCGCTGCTGCTCCGGATCTCGGCCTCCGACTGGGCCGAGGGCGGCATCGACGTCGAAGCCTCGGTACGGATGGCCAGGACGGCCGCCGACCACGGCGTGGACCTCGTCGACGTTTCCAGCGGCGGGGCCGTCGCCTACCAGAAGATTCCGGTGGGACCGGGCTACCAGACCGGCTTCGCCGCCCGGATCCGGCGGGAATCAGGGGTCAAGACCGGAACCGTCGGGCTGTTGACCTCGGCCGGCCAGGCGGAACATGCCGTCGCCACCGGCCAGGCCGACGGTGTCTTCATCGCCCGTGCCGCACTCCGGGATCCGCACTGGTGGCTGCGGGCCGCGTTCGAGCTGGGCCAGGACGTGGCATGGCCGCCGCAGTACGAACGGGCCCTTCCCCGCCACTCCTTCTAAAGGAACGGGGGGTCCGCCGACAGGGGTACGCCTTGCGGACGATCCCTTCCGCACACCCGGGCGGTTAGTCTAACGACATGACTTTCGAGCAACCGCATCCGCCTGCCCCCGAAAACCAGGCGGGTCAGGCTGTCCCCGCCCTGTCGCTGCGCGGGCTCGCCAAGCGCTTCGGCGACAAGATTGCCGTCGACGGCATCAGCCTGGACGTTCCGGCGGGTTCCTTCTACGGGATCGTCGGCCCGAACGGCGCCGGCAAGACCACCACGCTGTCGATGGCCACCGGACTGCTGCGGCCCGAGTTCGGCACGGCGTTCGTGCACGGCGTGGATGTCTGGAAGCGGCCGCTGGAGGCCAAGAAGCTGATGGGCATCCTCCCGGACGGCGTCCGGCTCTTCGACCGGCTTACCGGCGAGCAGCTGGTCAGCTACGCCGGCCTGCTGCGCGGCATGGACAAGGACGTGGTGGCAACACGCGTCAGGGAACTGCTCGCCGCCCTGGACCTGGGCCCGGATGCCGGAACGCTGGTGGTGGACTACTCCGCCGGCATGACCAAGAAAATCGCCCTCGCCTCGGCGCTGATCCACGCGCCCCGGCTGCTGGTCCTGGACGAGCCGTTCGAGTCCGTGGACCCTGTATCGGCCGCCAACATCCGCGACATCCTGGACCGTTATGTGGCGTCCGGCGGCACCGTCATTGTCTCCAGCCACGTCATGGACCTGGTCCAGCGGATGTGCGACCACGTCGCCGTCGTCGCCGCCGGGCGGGTCCTCGCCGCCGGGACAGTGGACGCCGTCCGCGCGGGAGAGACGCTCGAGGACCGCTTCGTCCAGCTGGTCGGCGGCCGCAACCAGACGGAGGGGCTGGAATGGTTGCGCACCTTCTGAGGCTGAAGCTGACCCTGCTGCGCAACAGCGTCCGGCGCAGCCCGTGGCAGTTGGTGGGCCTTGGCATCGGCACCCTATACGCGCTCGGGCTCGTGGCGCTCGGCATCACGGGGCTGCTGCTCCTGCGCGGAGCGGATGCCGGCGTGGCGCAGACCGTCGTCGTGCTGGGCGGCGCCGCGGCGCTGCTGGGCTGGGCCGTCGTCCCGGTCGCTGCCTCCGCCGCCGACCTGACCCTGGACCCGGCACGGTTCACCACCTTCGCCGTGCCGATGCCGCAGCTGCTGACCGGGCTGGCCCTGGGCGGGCTGATCGGAATCCCGGGCACGGCGACCACACTGGTGGCGCTGGGCACCGTCGGGACCTGGTCCCGGAGCGTTCCCGGCGCGGCGGGCGCCCTGGTCGGGGCTGTCCTCGGGGTGCTGAGCTGCATTGTGCTGTCCAAAGTGGTCACCACCGCCACCGCGGGGCTGGCGAGTTCCCGCCGGTTCAAGGATGCCAGCGCCGTGATTTTCCTGATTCCGCTGATCCTGATGGGACCGATCATGGCGGGTGTCGCCGAGGGGATTAAGAGCTCTGGGGACTTCCTGACCGGACTGGCCCGGACGCTGTCCTGGACGCCGGCCGGTGCCGCGTGGTCCCTCGGCGGCGAACTGGCCGCGGGGACCTACGGTGCCGCGGCCATCAAATTCTTGATCGCGGTTGCCACGCTGGCCGGGCTCGCGCTGTGCTGGAAGCTCCTGCTGCAGCGGGCGCTCGTGACGCCGCCCTACGCCGGCACATCAAAAAAACGGGCCGGCGGGCTGGGCTTCTTCGCGCTGTTCCCCGCGACGCCGACGGGCGCGGTCGCGGCACGGTCGTTGAGCTACTGGCTCCGGGACCCCCGCTACGCCGGCTCTCTCGTCGTCGTGCCGCTGCTGCCGGTCCTGCTCCTGTTCCAGGCCGCCCAGACCGGATCCTACACAATGCTCCTCTTCGTCGGTCCGCTCACCGCCTTCCTGCTTGCCTGGTCCATCTCAACAGATGTCTCCTACGACAACACCGCCTTCGCGCTGCACCTCTCCACGGGAGTCAGCGGGGTCCACGACCGGCTGGGCCGTGCCGTGGCGTGCCTGGTCTTTGCCCTGCCGGCGGTGCTGGCGCTCAGCGTCCTGCCGTTCCTGTTCGGCGCGGACTGGCAGCTCCTGCCCGGTGTGCTCGGGCTGTCCCTGGGGGTGCTGTTCAGCGGGATGGGCCTGTCCTCGGTGGTGTCCGCGCGCTACACCGTCACCGTGCCGCTTCCCGGGGACAGCCCCTTCAAAAAGCCGCCGGGCAATGTGGCGCAGACCATGGCAGTGCAGTTCGGCGGCATGGGAGTGCTGCTTCTGCTCGCGCTCCCCGAAACGGCGCTGCTCGTGGCCCAGTTCGTCACCGGCAGCGCTGTCCCCGGCTGGATCAACCTGGTCCTCGGCCCGGTTCTGGGGCTCGCGTTGTTCGCCGCCGGGATCCGGCTGGGCGGGAGATGGCTCGACGCGCGCGGGCCGGAACTCCTGGCCCAGCTGGCCGTCAACCGCTGACCCGCGCGCGGTGGCCGGGACTGGGATACCCTGCCCCTAGGGCACGTCCGGCAACGGGCACGGGCCCAAGCAACGGGCACGGCAAGGCAACGGCAAAGGCAGGGCCATGGAAGTCGTCATTCTCTCCGGGAGCAAGCCGATTGCCGCCATCGCGGCGGATGCGGTCGAGGCGCTGCTCCGGCGCAGGCCCGACGCCGTCCTGGGCCTGGCGACCGGTTCATCCCCGCTGCCGGTCTATGACGAACTGGCGCTGCGGCACGATCGGGACGGCCTGGACTTTAGCCGGGCGCGCGGCTTCGCCCTCGATGAGTATGTGGGGCTGCCGGCCGGCCACCCGGAGTCCTACCGTGAGGTGGTCCGGCGTGAATTCACCGAGCGCGTGAACATTGACCCGGCGAACGTCCTGGGGCCGGACGGCTCGGCCGCGGACATCCCCGCCGCCTGCCGGTCCTTCGAGGACGCCCTGCGCGCGGCCGGGGGAGTGGACCTGCAGCTCCTGGGCGTCGGCACCGACGGCCACATCGGGTTCAACGAGCCCGGTTCGTCCCTTTCCTCACGGACCCGGATCAAGACGCTGATCGAGCAGACACGCCGGGACAATGCCCGGTTCTTCGGGAGCCTGTCCAACGTGCCGCACCACGTTGTTACGCAGGGGCTGGGAACCATCCTGGAGGCCAGGCATGTGATCCTTATCGCCACCGGCGCGCAGAAGGCCCAGGCGGTCCGTGACTTCGTGGAAGGACCGGTCGCCGCCATCTGCCCGGCTTCCGTGCTGCAACTGCACCGGCACGCCACAGTCCTGCTCGACGAGGCGGCGGCCTCGTCGCTGCGGCTCGCCGACTACTACCGGCACAGCTACGAGAACAAGCCGTCGTGGCAGGGCCTGTAGGGCCCAATGTTCGCGGCGACGCCGCCATGCCGCCGCCCGTCCGTCGCACCGCCGTCCGATCCAGCCGCTAAGATGGGTCTCATGAACAGCATGACCGATCCTCTCGAAAACGACCCGATGCGCGAGCTCTCCGGAGCCGGGACGTCGACGGCAACCATCGAGCGCGAGGAACTGCGCCAGGAAGTGGAACCCGGTGACCGGGAACGCTTCTCGCACTATGTCCGCAAGGAAAAGATCATGGAATCCGCGCTGTCCGGCGAGCCGGTCATCGCCCTGTGCGGCAAGGTCTGGACTCCGGGCCGCGATCCGAAGAAGTTCCCCGTCTGCCCGGAATGCAAAGAGGTCTATGAGGGCCTCCGCTCGGGCGGCGACGGCGGCAAGGGCTCCGGCGACAAGTAGCGCGGCCACACAAAGCGGCGATGCCAGGGCGTCGCGGGTCACCGCGCCCCTGGGTCTCAGGCATGCCGCCGTGCGCCTGGGACCCCTGTTCTCCCGGTGAATGATGCCCGGTCCATGCTGGCCGGCGATTGCTTACGGTTCATCCGACAAGATTGGTGTTTTTGTGCTTATTTGGGTTTCTCCGGTAGCGGCAGCAGTGCGCGGAATGGAGGGCACCTAAGTGACAGAGACACTTTTTGGCGGACCCGTGCTTCCTCCCGCGTATCCCGAGCGGGCAGCCTGGGGCACGGCGCCGAAGCTCCGTGCCTGGCAGCAGGAGGCCCTGGACAGCTACTTCACCACCCATCCCAGGGACTTCCTTGCGGTAGCGACGCCCGGCGCCGGTAAAACCACCTTTGCGCTCCGGGTGGCCTCCATGCTGATCGAGGCCAACGTCGTCAACCGCGTCACCATCGTCGCGCCCACGGACCACCTGAAGCGGCAGTGGGCCGACGCCGCCGCCAAGGTGGGCATCGCCATCGATCCGAACTTCAAGAACGCCGACGGCCAGCACGGCCGCGGCTTCATCGGCGTCGCGGTCACCTACGCGCAGGTGGCGAGCAAGCCGATGCTGCACCGGGCCAAGACCGAGGCGGCCCGCACCCTTGTCATCCTCGACGAAATCCACCACGGCGGCGAGGCCCTGTCGTGGGGCGACGGACTCCGCGAAGCCTTCGAGCCCGCGGCACGCCGGCTTGCACTGACGGGTACGCCGTTCCGTTCCGACACCTCGCCGATTCCGTTCGTGGAATACGCTGAGGACCGGGACGGGATCCGGCGGTCCAAGGCGGACTACACCTACGGCTACGGCAAGGCCCTCCGGGACCACGTGGTCCGTCCCGTCATGTTCATGGCCTACTCCGGGCAGATGCGCTGGCGCACCAGCGGCGGCGAGGAGATGGCGGCCTCGCTCGGTGAGTCGGCGGTGACCAAGGACGTCACCTCCCAGGCCTGGCGGACCGCGCTGAATCCCGCGGGCGAATGGATCCCCGCGGTGCTGGCCGGGGCGGACAAGCGCCTCAGCGAGGTGCGCCGGACCGTTCCCGACGCCGGCGGGCTCGTCATCGCCACCGACCATGAGGACGCGCGCGCCTACGCCGGGCAGCTGAAGAGGATCACGGGTGAGTCGCCGACGGTGATTCTCTCCGACGACACCAAGGCCTCCAGCAAAATCGAGGAGTTCACGGCCAGCGAGAAGCGCTGGATGGTGGCCGTGCGCATGGTTTCCGAAGGCGTGGACGTGCCGCGGCTCTCGGTCGGCGTGTATGCGACGTCCATCGCCACGCCGCTGTTCTTCGCCCAGGCCGTGGGGCGTTTCGTGCGTGCCCGGAAACGCGGCGAGACGGCGTCGGTCTTCCTGCCCTCCGTGCCGCAGCTGATGGCGCTGGCGAACTCGATGGAGGCCGAGCGGGACCACGCCCTGGACCGCCCGGAGAAGGAGGACGGCGACGGCCTGTTCAATCCGGAGGACTCGCTCATGGACGAGGCGAACCGCGAGGAGAAAGCCTCCGATTCGCTGACGAAGGGCAAGTTCGAGGCCCTTGATTCGCAGGCCTCCTTTGACCGCGTGCTGTTTGACGGCGGCGAGTTCGGCACCGGCGGCGAGGTCGGCTCGGAGGACGAGCTGGATTTCCTTGGGATTCCCGGCCTGCTCGACGCCGATCAGGTCGGCACGCTGCTGCGCCAGCGCCAGCACGAGCAGCTCAGCCGCAAGAACGCGCGCGCCCCGCAGGGTGCGGCGGCTGCTGCGGTACCGGCCGTGCCGGACCACCGCATGCTGATGGACCTGCGGACCGAACTGGCGAAGAATGTCGCGGCCTGGTCCGCGCGTACGGGCACGCCGCACGGCGTCATCCACACCAAGCTCAGGACGGTCTGCGGCGGCCCGGCGGTGGCCCAGGCCAACGAGGAACAGCTGCAGACCCGGTTGCGGAAGCTTCAGGACTGGTTCATCGGCCGGAAGTAGCTGCCGGCACACGCAGCTGCGGCACACACAAGGGACCGGGGTCGGACTGAACAGTCCGACCCCGGTCCCTTGTTTTTGCGACCTGTCGCGATTCCCGCCGACGAAGGCGTGCCGCCGCTATTGGCCGCCCGCGCCGCAGAGCTGGCTGAGGGCCTGGCCGGCAGCGGTGTAGCTGCCCTGCATCTCCTGGAGCTTGGTGGTGTCCGGAGTTTCCTTGGCCGACTCGTCCAGGAATTCGATGATGGAGTGCAGCGGAGCCTGGAGTTCCCCGGACGCGCTGGCCTCGATGGGACGGAGCCGGTTGGCGAGGCGGATCATCCCCGCCTTGTCATCGTTGGACGTCGGACCCGCGCCGACGGTCTGGACCCGGGCGCAGGTTTCGGCAGTGGTGTCTTGCGGGGCGGCCGAGCAGCCGGCAGCGCCGAGCAGGGCCCCGGCAACGATCAGGACGGTCAGGGTCTTCTTCATGGTGTACTCCGGGGTTCTTACGGGTCAGACGATATTGGCAGGGATTTCGAGTCTACTTCGACGGCACCGCTTTCCCGACAGCGCTCCGGCCGGGCGCCGCCACAATCCGGCAGGCAGCGCCACCGGGAGCGGCGGCCGTTCAGGCGATATCGACCCCGCCGAGTTCCATCTCCGCGATGGCGTCGTCGAGATCCTCGGCGATCCCGACGGTCAGATCCCGCAGCACTGTCACGGAGTAGCCGGCCTGCACCCCGTCCAGCGCGGTCGCCCTGACGCAATGGTCGGTGGCGATCCCGACGACCACGACGTCCTCCACGTCGTGGCTCTGCAGCCAGTCGTCAAGCCCGATCGTCTCCTCGCCAGCCGCGAAATCACTGCCGGCGAAGTCGCTGCCGGCGGCTTCGGCGTCGCCGGCTCCGCTGGCGGAAGAACTTCCGGCGACCGGCATGGCGCCGGGCTTCCGGTCCCCGGAGG
Source organism: Pseudarthrobacter ribosi (assembly GCF_055412865.1). Lineage (NCBI taxonomy): Bacteria > Bacillati > Actinomycetota > Actinomycetes > Micrococcales > Micrococcaceae > Pseudarthrobacter > Pseudarthrobacter ribosi. The sequence goes on from NZ_JBVAYZ010000022.1 coordinate 58,250, forward strand.
GTACGGCGTCGTCCGGCGCGAGCAGTCCTTCAAAGCCCGAGTAGGCCGCGGTGTACTGGCCCTTGCGGAAGTAGGCCTGGATGTATTCGGTGTCGAGGTCCGGGTGGAGCTCGGCCCCGCGGGTTCCGGCCACGCAGTGCTTCGGCCAGCTGTCGACCAGGTCCGGGTCGTCCGAGAAGTGTGCGCCCGGATCGATATGCCAGTCCTGGGTCGCCACGACGTGGTCGAACTGTCCGTGGTGGGCGTCAACGTACTCGCTGATGGCCCCGGCGAGCGCCGCCCCGCCCTCGACGGCCAGGGAGCCGCCTTCGCAGAAATCGTTCTGGACGTCGACGATAATCAGGGCGCGGGACATCAGTTCTCCTCGTAGATGGTGGGGATGGCTGCTTCTCCGCGCTGCAGCCGGTTGACGACGGCGGGAAGCTCCTTCATGGTGTCCGCGTGGCGCTGGCGTGCGCGGAGCACACCCTCCGGGCCGGTCCAGCCCGGCAGGAGTCCGCCGTTCTTGACGAACTGCTGCAGCAGCGGCCGGTCATTCCCGTCGTCCTCCGGGCGGTGCCCGACGCCGACGATCTCCTGCGTGGCCGTGCCGCGCTCGTTGAGCTTGCGCAGCGCGTACTTGCGCCCTCCCTTGCTGGTCTTGTTCTTGGCGGCCTTGGCAACGGAAACGAAGTCGCCGTCGTCGTCCGTCCGGCTGACCAGCTTGTAGACCATGCTGGCCGTCGGGGCGCCGGAACCGGTCACGAGGGAGGTGCCGACGCCATAGGAGTCCACCGGGGCGGACTGCAGGGCGGCGATGGCGAACTCGTCGAGGTCGGAGGTGACGATGATGCGGGTCCGCTCATTGCCCAGCTCGTCCAGGAGCCGGCGCACCCACTGCGCCTGCGCCACCAGGTCGCCGGAGTCCAGGCGCACCGCACCCAGCTTGTCGCCGGCCAGTTCGACGGCGGTGCGCACCGCCGCCTCGACGTCGTAGGTGTCCACCAGCAGCGCGGTGCCGGCGCCCATCGAGGCGATCTGCGCCTCGAAGGCCTCACGCTCGGTGTCGTGCAGCAGGGTGAAGGAGTGTGCGGCCGTGCCCACGGTCTTGAGCCCGTAGCGCAGGCCTGCCTCCAGGTTCGAGGTGCTGTCGAAGCCGGCGATGATGGCGGCGCGGGCAGCGGCGACGGCGGATTCCTCCTGGGTGCGGCGCGAGCCCATCTCCACGCAGGGGCGGCTGCCGGCCGCGGTGATCATGCGCGAGGCCGCCGAGGCGATGGCGCTGTCGTGGTTGAGGATCGAGAGGATGTAGGTCTCGAGGATGCAGGCCTCGGCGAAGGTGGATTCGACGATGAGGATGGGGGAGTTCGGGAAGTACGCTTCGCCCTCCGCGTAACCCCAGATGTCGCCGGAGAAGGAGAACCCGGCCAGATAGTCCAGGGTCTCCTCGTTGACCACCTTGGTGCGGCGGAGGAAATCGATTTCGGTGGCGCCGAAGCGGAAGTCCGCGATGCCCTCCAGCAGCCGGCCGGTGCCGCCCACAATGCCGTAGCGGCGCCCGTCCGGCAGGCGCCGGGCGAAGGCCTCGAACACTGACTTGCGGTGGGCGGCGCCGGAATGCAGCGCGGCCTGCAGCATGGTCAGCTCGTAATGGTCGGTGTACAGGGACGTGCGGGGACGGTCCCAGCCAGCTGATGAACTCACGAATTCACTCTAGTGCGCATCCCCATAGAATGGACAGATGACCCTCAGCGTTGCGCTCGGCCCTGACACCCAGGAGAGCACCCAGACCGGAACAGTGACGTCGACAGATGTCCTGTCCGCCCCTGACATCCCTTGGAACCTCGTGATCTGGAACGATCCGGTGAACCTGATGAGCTACGTGAGCTACGTGTTCCGCAGCTACTTCGGCTACTCCGAGGCCAAGGCCAACAAGCTCATGCTCGAAGTCCACAAGAAGGGCCGCTCCATCGTCGCGCACGGCAGCAAGGAGCAGGTGGAGCAGCACGCGGTCGCGATGCACGGCTACGGCCTCTGGGCCACCGTGGAAAGGGCCACCGGCGGCGGCTCGGGTTCGGGATCAGGCAAGGGCAAAGGAAAACGTGGCTAAGGCATTCAAATACGGCGTCAAGGGCATCACCGGCTACCTGGAACCGGCCGAACGGGAACTGCTGCGCAGCCTCTTCGGCGACGTGGTGTCCATGCTAGAGCCGGAAGAGCGCGCCAACCAGGACCCCCTCGCCGCGCTCGTCGGACTCGACGCCGAGGCCCGCGAACCCTCGGACCGTGCCCTGCGCCGGCTGCTCCCGAACGTCTCGAAAAACGACGACGCCGCCTCGCTGGAGTTCCGCCGGTACACCGAGCGGTCGCTGCGCGAAAGTAAGATCGGTGCGCTGAAAGCCGCGTCCCTCGGACTGGACAAAGAGGAGCTGGTCCTGACCCCGGCCGACGCGCGGCACTGGTCCGTGGCGCTCAACGACGTCCGGCTGGTGCTGGCCGAACGCCTGGACATCCGCGACGACGAGGATGCCGGGCACGTGCACCTGATGCAGGACTGGTCCCAGGCAGAGGACGTCGACAGCTACCTGGCCCTGGTCTACAACTTCACCACCTGGCTGCAGGAATCCCTGGTCCAGGCGATGCTGCAGTCGCTGGAGACGTAAGTCGCATCTGCCCCGAAATCGCCGGATACTTTCGGAATCGCCGGAAGGATACGGCGAACGGGCAGGTTTCCGGCGAATTCGGGGCCGGAGGGGGCGGGGCCCCAGGGCCGTGTGACACATTCGACATGAGTCGGACGACACAATGAGATGGCCGCACCCCCGGCTAAGCCCTATCCTCGAATAATCATGACTTCAGCATCGAGCATGGATCCGGCAGCGGGAGCTGTTGCGGACTCCCCAGCGAGCAACAGCGCCAGCAGCCAGATGGGATCGCGTCCCATCGGTGTGTTTGATTCCGGCGTCGGCGGACTCACCGTGGCCCGGTCCATCATCGACCAGCTGCCCAACGAATCCATCCTCTACGTCGGCGACACGGCCAACGGACCCTACGGTCCGCTCCCCATCGCCGAGGTCCGGGCCAACGCCCTGGGCGTGATGGATGAGCTGGTGGACTCCGGCGTGAAGCTGCTGACCATCGCGTGCAACTCCGCGTCCGCCGCCGTGCTGCGCGACGCCCGGGAACGCTACACCGCCCGTTACGGGATCCCCGTCATCGAAGTGATCCAGCCGGCCGTGCGCCGCGCCGTCGCCGCCACCCGCAGCGGCCGGGTCGGGGTGATCGGCACCTCGGCCACCGTCGGCTCCCGCGCCTACGAGGACACCTTCGCGGCCGCCCCGGACCTGCACATCACCTCCGCGGCCTGCCCCGCCTTCGTGCCCTACGTCGAGGCCGGCATCACCACCGGGGTGGAACTGCTTGCCGTCGCCCGCGAATACCTGGAGCCGCTCCGGGCCGCCGGGGTGGACACCGTGGTGCTGGGCTGTACGCACTATCCGCTGCTTACCGGCGTCATCTCCTACGTGATGGGGGAGGACGTCACGCTCGTCTCCAGCGCCGAGGAGACGGCCAAGGACGTCTACCGGGCCCTCGCCTCCCGCGGGCTGGAACGGACCGACGCCTCGGCGCCGTCCCACAATTTCATCGCCACGGGGGACGCCGCACAGTTCGAGCACCTCGCCCGGCGCTTCCTCGGACCCGAGGTGCTCAGCGTCCGCCACGTGGACCACGTCGCCGCCCAGTACCCCACGGGCAGCCTGGCCCGGATCACGCCGGAAATGATCGCCGCCGCGCAGGCCGGCGCGGGCCGCCCCCGGATCTCCAACTTCGTGGGCGGATCCGCGGGCGGGGGACCGCTGCTGTGAAGCTGACGATCGTGGGCTGTACCGGATCCTTTCCGGGGCCGGGCTCGCCGGCGTCGTGCTACCTGCTGACCGCCAGCGACGGCGAGCGGAACTGGAAGATCGTCCTGGACCTCGGCAGCGGCGCGCTCGGCGCCATCCAGCGCTACACGGACCTTGAGGACATTGACGGGATCTTCCTCACCCACCTGCACCCGGACCACTGCATGGACCTGTGCGGGCTCCACGTCGCGGTGCGCTGGAAGCCCGGCGGCTGGGGGCGGGGCAGGATCCCGGTCTGCGGGCCTGCCGCCACCGCCGACCGGATGGCCACGGCCTACGGCCTGGAACTGGATCCGGGCATGCATGAGGAATTCGACTTCAGCAACTGGTCCGAGCGCAAGCCCGTGACGATGGGCCCGTTCACGGTCACCCCGTACGCCGTCAACCACCCGGTGGAGGAGGCCTACGCGCTCCGCGTGGAGGTCACCGAACCGGACAAGGACGGGAACCCCGTCACCCGCGTGCTGAGCTATTCGGGCGACACCGATTCCTGCAGCGGGCTGGAGGACGCGGCCCGCGACGCCGACCTGTTCCTCTGTGAGGCGGCGTTCGAGGAAGGCCGCGACGACGGCATCAAGGACGTGCACCTGACCGGCAAACGGGCCGGGGAGGCTGCTGTCGCCGCCGGCGCCCGGCGGCTGCTGCTGACCCACATCCCGGTCTGGACGTCCCCGACAACCGTCATGGCCGAGGCCAAGGGCGTCTTCGGGCAGCACGTGGCTGTGGCCGTGGCAGGCGTGCATTACACGATTTGACCGAAGTCCTAGGGACCGGAAAGTCCGGACGGGCCGGGGTGTGCTCATTCGGTGCGGTCAGGGTCGATAAGCTGGAGGCATGACTTCCGAAGCCCTGACTGCCCCCATCATCCGCGCCGATGGCCGTACCCCCGATCAGCTCCGTCCGATCAGCATCACCCGCGGCTGGTCCAAGCAGGCCGAGGGATCGGCCCTGATTGAGTTCGGCAACACCCGGGTGCTGTGCACCGCCTCCCTCACCGAGGGCGTCCCGCGCTGGCTCAAGGGCGAGGGCCGCGGCTGGGTCACGGCCGAATACGCCATGCTGCCGCGCGCCACCAACACCCGCTCCGACCGCGAGTCCGTCAAGGGGAAAATCGGCGGCCGCACGCATGAGATCTCCCGGCTGATCGGCCGTTCGCTGCGTTCCATCATCGACACCAAAGCCCTAGGGGAGATCACCATCGTGCTGGACTGCGATGTCCTGCAGGCCGACGGCGGAACCCGCACCGCGGCCATCACGGGCGCCTACGTGGCGCTGGCCGACGCCATCCGCTTCGCCCGCGAGAACAAAATGATCGCCCGCAACGCTCAGCCCCTGGTCGACACCATCGCCGCCGTCTCCGTGGGTATCATCGACGGCGTCCCGATGCTGGACCTGCCCTACGTGGAGGACGTCCGGGCCGAGACCGACATGAACGTCGTCGTCACCGGCTCCGGCAAGTTCGTCGAAGTCCAGGGCACCGCCGAGGGCGCACCCTTCGACCGCGACGAGCTCAACAAACTGCTCGACCTCGCGCTGATGGGCACCGGGCAGCTCGCCGCGATCCAGCGCGAAACCCTGGCGGAGGCCCCGTGACAGCGGGCCCTGCCGGGCAAGAAACAGCCCGGCATGGCGCCCCGCCGGTGCTGGTGCTCGCCACGCACAACCAGGGCAAGCTCCGGGAGCTTCGTGAACTACTGCGCGGGCAGGTGCCCGGCCTCGACGTCGACACCCAGGTGGTTGATGCGGGCGCAGTAGGCGCCCCTGACGTCGCCGAGACCGGTGTGACCTTCGCCGAGAATTCGCTGCTCAAGGCGCGCGCGGTGGCACAGGCGACCGGGCTCGTGGCGATCGCCGACGACTCCGGCCTCGCCGTCGACGTGCTCGGCGGGGCGCCCGGCATCTTCTCGGCCCGCTGGGCGGGCCGCCACGGGGACGATGCCGCCAACCTGAGGCTGCTGCTGGACCAGCTGGCCGACGTTCCCGACGAGTACCGCGGCGCCGCGTTCGTCTGCGCCGCGGCGCTGGCGGTCCCGGGTTCCGCCGCAGGTTCTGCCCCTGGCGAGGGCCGGGAAGTCGTGGAGTACGGGCAGCTCGAGGGCACGCTGCTGCGCGAACCCCGCGGGGCCGGCGGCTTCGGCTACGACCCGGTACTGCAACCCAGCGGCCTGGACCGCAGCTGCGCGGAACTGAGTCCGGCGGAGAAGAACGCCATCAGCCACCGCGGGCACGCGTTCCGGGCGCTGCTCCCGGCGATCGTGGAGGCGCTGTCCGGGAGGTAGCCCCGCCCGCGGCAACACGTGCGTTAACAATGGAAGGCGCCCCACACTGTGGGGCGCCTTCCATTTTGGGCTGTTGTGTCCTGACCGCTTGTCCGGAACGGGAGTTACGGGGTCTTGCGTTCCTCTTCGGGCTCGTGCTCCTCGATGAACTCCTCGACGAGGTCCGTGCCGTACTTGTCGGCCTGGCGCTTAGCGATGAAACCGCGGGCGACCTCAATGCCAATCGGGATCACGGAGACCAGGACGATCACGATGAAGATGATGTCCAGGTTTTCGCGGACCCAGGGGAAGGTGTCGCCCAGCAGGTAGCCCAGCAGGGTGACGCCGCCGCCCCACAGCACCGCGCCGACGACGTTGAAGAAGAAGAACTTGCGCTTGTCCATCTGCGCGACGCCCACGATCACCGGGACGAAGGTCCGGATGATCGGTACGAAACGGGCCAGGATCAGGGCCTTGCCGCCGTGCTTCTCGAAGAAGGCGTGGGCGCTCTCGACGTTTTCCCGCTTGAAGAGCCGGGAATTGGGCTTGTTGAAGATGGCCGGGCCGGCCTTGGATCCGATCAGGTAGCCGATCTGGTTTCCGATGATGGCTGCGATGATGATCAGTCCGACGAAAGCCCAGATGTTGAACTTGATGGTCCCGGTGGCCACGAGAAGTCCGGCCGTGAACAGCATCGAGTCGCCCGGCAGGAAGAAGCCGATCAGCAGGCCGGTCTCAGCGAAGATGATGCCGCAGACCAGCAGCACAACCCAGGGCGCGAGGGCGGGGTCGGCCAGGAAGACCTGGGGGTTCAGCCAGTCGGGCAGGAACGAGGCCAGCTGCGGCTGTACCGGGCCTGCACCGCCGATCGTGGACACGGCAAAGTCGCTCAAAGCTAAAAGGTTCACCTGTCAAGGGTACCGGACGGCCGCCGTCGGGCGCTTCCGGGAGGGGGCGCAGACGGCGTCATGTGGGCGGCGCGGGCGCGGGCGGTGCGGGCCGGCCGGAATCCGGCAGTAATGTTGGAGCGTGGGTTTGGACTTTACGGCGATCGACTTTGAGACCGCGAACGGCTTCCGCGGTTCACCGTGCGCTGTTGGCCTGAGCAAGGTGCGCGGCGGTGTGGTGGTCGAGGAGGCCTCCTGGCTGATGCGGCCGCCGGAAAACCACGACCGCTTCGACCACCACAACGTCCGGATCCACGGCATCAGGCCTGAACAGGTGGCCGGGCTGCCGCGCTTCGGTGAGTTCTTTCCGGAGATCGGCGCCTTCATCGGCGGCGACGTGCTCGCAGCCCACAATGCCGCCTTCGACCTCGGTGTGATCCGCTCCGGCCTGGAGGTCTCCGGACTTGCCGGCCCGGCTTATGACTACGTCTGCACGGTGATGCTCTCCCGCCGCTGCTACTCCCTGGTGTCCAATTCCCTGCCCTACGCGGCCGAGGAGGCCGGAGTTCCGCTGGTCAACCACCACGACGCCGCCGAGGACGCGCGGGCCTGCGCCGGGATCCTGATCGACATTGCCGCGCGCAACGGTGCCGGCAGCATCGCGGAGCTGTTCCTGTCCCTGGGGCTGGCAGTGTCCCGCCAGCCGGCGTTCGATCCGCTGCGCGACCCGCTCTCCAAGGCCAGCCAGTCAGCCCTGGATGCACTCGCCGGCGGACCGGCCTCGGCGGCTCCGGTCCGCGCCTACCAGCCCGGCTGGCCGGAAGAGGGTGCCAACCCGCTGCCGAACGCAGTCGCCGAGCCCGGCCACCCGTTGTTTGGCCAGACCGTGGTGTTCACCGGCGAACTCGCCATCCCCCGTCCCGAGGCGAAGAACCGTTCCGCCGAGCTCGGCGCCAGGCCGGAGAGCCGGGTCACGGCCCGCACCACCGTGCTGGTGGTGGGGGACGGGTTCGTGGCCGCCGACCTGCGCTCCGGCCGCCTCACCGGCAAGGCCCGGCGCGTGCTGGAGCTGCACGAGCGGGGCCAGCGAATCGAGGTCCTCTCAGAGGGCGAGTTCCTGCAGATGGTGGGCGGCCACGTCGCTTCCGCGGCGATTGCCTGACCCTGCCGGCCGAGGGCTCCCGGGGTCATACTGCGCAACAATCATTCCGCCCGGGGCGGGCCGGCTCCTAGCCTTGGACGATGAGCAAACTGACCCCGGCACCTCCGGCACCCGCGCCTGCCCGGGATGAAATCAGCTGGCGGACGGTCTTCGCGTTTCCGAACCCGGTCAATGAGTATGCGGCCCGCATCACTGCCGGGCTCGTGGTGCTGCTGTCGGTGGTGACGCTGCTGACCGGCTTCGGCTGGTTACTGGCCGTCATCGCCGCGGGGTTCTGGCTGCGCGTCCTGTTCGGCCCGCGGATCTCACCGCTAGCCCTGCTGTCCGTGAAGGTTTTGACGCCGCGGCTGGGGAAGACCCGGCTGGTCCCGGGCCCGCCGAAGCGCTTCGCCCAGGGCATCGGCGCCGCCGTGTCCACCGCGGCCGCCCTGCTGCTGGCCGCGGGCCAGGCGCCGGCCGCCTGGATCCTGCTCACGGTCCTGATTGTCGCGGCATCGCTGGAAGCGTTCGCGGGCTTCTGCCTCGGCTGCGCCATCTTCGGCTTCCTGCAGCGCCGCGGGCTGATCCCCGATGACGTGTGCGAGGCCTGCAACAACATCTCGCTCCGCCGCCCCTGAGCGCCGGGGCCGCCCCGCCCGCGCACCGGCGGGCGGGTCCATTGCGGGTCAGGCGCCGGTGACCGCCGCCAGCCGCGACGCCATGCCCCTGATGACCTCCGGGGCCTCCAGCGCTTGTAGCCACTGCGCGGGAAGGCAGTCCTCCCCGTAGAACGTGCCCAGGATGTTGCCGGCCATCGAGGCCGTGGAGTCGCTGTCGCCGCTGTGGTTCACCGCGACGGCGACGGCCGCGCGGAAGTGGGCCTCCGGGTGCCCGGCAGCCGCCGTCGGACCCGGCTCGGTGGCCAGGACCGCGTACAGCGCGAAGGCGAGTGCCTCCTCCGCCACCCACCCTTCGCCAAGCTCGCGGACCAGGTCCTCGGGCTCCAGCACGACGCCGGCGGTGCCAAGCCGGACGGCGGCCTCCAGCCTTGCGACAACAGCGGGGTCGGGTTCCTCACCCTTGCGCAGGTGGCTGGCGTCCAGCTGCCCGAGGGCGTAGTCCGCTGCCTCGCGCAGGCCCTGCCCGGCGGTCAGGGCATGGATGACGAGGCTGAAGATCCCCGCGCTCTGCCGGGCCGCGGGGTGCCCGTGGGTGAGCGAGGCCGCGTCGGCGCTGAGCTTGTAGATGGCGTCGGCGGCGATGTAGGGAATGAGGCCAAACGGGGCAGAGCGCATCACCGTGCCGCATCCCTTGGAGTCCGGGTTGACCGGCCGGAAGAACGTTCCCATCGCTCCGGTGGCCAGTCCGCTCAGGCAGGCGTTGCCCGGGGCGCGGCGATGCTTGAGGACGCCGTGGGAATCGATCCAGCGGGGCGGCTGGAACGGCGCCGCCTCCGGGACCGGAACATCCTGGGTGGCGAGCCAGCGCAGGTACGCCAGCCACAGGCACGCGTTCGTGTCCGCGGCCACGCCCGAGTTGGCCCACTCCAGCGCCTCCAGCAGCCCGTCCACGGTGTAAAGCGTGAGCTGCGTGTCGTCCGAAAAGTGGCTCCCGCCGTCGAGCGCGGAAAAGTCACGCAGCCCGTCCGGGCCGAACCTCCCGCGGATGGTGGAGATGTCGTCGAATTCGACCGCGTACCCCAGCGAATCACCCAGCGCGCCGCCCAGCAGGCACCCGTGGATCCGGGAGGCGTGCGACGGGGCTGGGGACAGCGCGGGAGTAGTGACGGGCTCGTTGCTCATGACTTAGAATTTTACCCCGGACCCATGGCGGCTTCGGTGCAACAAGTCCACACCGGAACAGCAGGCGACCAATGCGCGAACCAGCATGGCGTAAGACCGGATCCACCCCCGATTACCGGTTCTCGCTCGCCAACGAAACGACGTTCCTCGCCTGGATCAGGACATCGCTGGCCCTGATCGTGGGGGCCCTTGGCATCGACCAGCTGTTCCCGGATATCGCTCCCGGCCCGCTCCGGATCGCCATCTGTGTTGCGCTGGCGTTCATCGGTGCCCTCCTGGCCGTCGTGGCCTACCGCCGCTGGGGGCAGATGGAAGAGGCCATGCGCAACGACCGCGAGTTGCCGTTCTCCGGGGTGATGCTCGTGATGACCGTTGGAGTGGCGGCCGCGGCGTTCATCCTGGCCGTGCTGCTCCTGGTGGCACGGTGAGTGGCGCGGCCGTCCGGGACCCCGGGCTGCAGCCGGAGCGGACCTCCCTGTCCTGGAGCCGGACGCTGCTGGCGCTCTTCGCGGCCGACGTGCTGATTTGGCGCAGCTGGGCGGTGGCGGCATCCGCGCCCGCCCCCGGCCCCGCCACCTGGGCAGGGGCGGGAACCACCGACTATCTGGGGGTCTGTGCCCTGGCGGCGGTGGTGGCCACTGCGGTGCTCTGCCTTTGTGTCCTGGCCCGGGCACGGCAACTCCGGCACTCCTCCTACGCGCCGCCGCCCTCCCTCATGCGCTGGGCCGCCGCCGGCGTCGTTGTGCTGGGCGGCACTGCCGTCGCCGCGATTGCGCTGGGACGCTGAGCCCGGTTCCAGCCAACGTCCAGACTCCGCTGACAGACTGCTCGCTGACCCCAAGCAAAGGAATTCCCGCACATGATCACGCCTGCGTCAGCCCCCGCGTCACCCGACCGGCCGGCCGCCACCTCCGACCCGGCCCGTCCCGGGCTGTGGGCACGGCTGTCCGCCGAGGCCTTCGGGACCTTCTTCGTGGTGGTCGCCGGCCTGGGCGTTCCGCTGTTCACCATCCCGCAGTCGAACCCGCTCTCCGCCGCACTGGCCGCGGGACTGGCGCTGACCGCCGCGATGCTGGCGTTCGGGTACCTCTCCGGCGGGCACTTCAATCCCGCGGTGACGGCGGGAATCGCCATTGCGGGCCGCCTCCGGCCCGCCGCCGCCGCGGCGTACGTGGGCGCGCAGCTGGCGGGCGCACTGCTCGCCGGGGTGACGCTCTTCGCGCTCCTGCGTACCGTGCCCAACATCGCCGACACGAGGACCGCCTTTGACACGGTGACTGCCGGGTTCGGTGAGAATTCGATCATCCAGGTCCCGCTGGTCGGGGTGCTGCTGATCGAGGTGCTCGGCGCCGCCCTGCTGGTGGCCGTCTATCTGGGCACCACGTCGGCCCGGAACCCGTCGCGGCTCGCGGCGCCGTTCGCCGTCGGCCTGACCATGGCCGTGCTCCTGCAGTTCGGCCAGGCGCCCGGCAACACGCCCTTCAACCCGGCCCGCGCCACGGCGTCGGCGCTCTTCAGCAGCCCCGACGCGCTCGGGCAGCTGTGGCTCTTTTGGGTTGCCCCGCTGGTGGGCGCGGCCCTGGCAGGACTGGTGTTCCGCGGCTTCGCCCTGTCGGCGCCGGCTGCGGTTCCGGCGCCGGGCACGGCTGGCACAGCGGACACGGCTGATGCGGTGGACGAGGACGACGCCCTCCTGGCCGAGTCCGGCGTGCCCGAGCTCAAGGAGGTGGCCGTGACGCCGGCGGGCACGGCAGCCACGGCGGCACCCGCAGGCCGCACGGCAGGCGACACGGCCGGCCGGGCCCGCAATGCCGGCCAGGCCCGCGATGCCGGCGACGACGAGGCCCGCGACTTCTTCGACAAGCGCGGCGAATGATCCGCACCCCGCACCGGTCCCGGTGCGGTGGCGCAATCCTGTCGGTGCCAGCCGATACCGTAGGAACATGCGGTTATTGCACACTTCGGACTGGCATCTGGGCCGGTCGTTCCACGGCGTCGGGATGCTTGATGCCCAGCGCGGGTTCATCGACCAGCTCGTCACCTTCGTCCGCGACGAGGCAATCGACGTCGTCCTGATCGCCGGCGACGTCTACGACCGCGCCCTGCCCGGAGTCGACGTCGTCCGCCTGCTCGACGACGCCCTGGTGGGTCTGACCGGCGCCGGCGCCCAGGTCGTGCTGACCAGCGGCAACCATGACTCAGCCATCCGGCTCGGCTTCGCCTCCCGGCTGCTGGAGCGCGGGGGAGTGCACCTGCGCACCCGGCTCACCGAACTGGACCAACCGGTGCTGTTTCCGCTCGACGCCGCTGATCCGGACGCCGGACCGGTGCTCGCCGTCTACGGCATTCCCTGGCTGGAACCGCGGCTCGTGTCCGAACAGCTCGGCGTCGACACCGCCAGCCACTTCGAGGTGACCCGGGCCGCCACCGCCCGGATCCGCGCCGACCTCGCGGCCCGGGCCGGAACCCGGACCGTCCATTCCGTGGTGCTCGCCCACACCTTCGCCAGCGGCGGCATCAGTTCAGACAGCGAACGGGACCTCAGCATCGGCGGCGTCGGCGCCGTCCCGCTGGACCTCTTCGACGGCTTCGGCTACACGGCGCTGGGGCACCTGCACGGCCGGCAGGAACTCTCTCCCGCCGTCCGCTACTCCGGTTCGCCGCTCGCGTATTCCTTCTCCGAGGCGCAGCACAAAAAAGGCAGCTGGCTCGTGGAGGTCGATGCGGCCGGCATCGGGGAAATCCGCGAGGTGCTCTGGGCGGCGCCCCGGACCCTGGCCGTGCTGCGCGGCAAACTGGAGGAACTGCTCACGGCCAAGGACCACGCCTGGGCCGAATCCGCATACTGCCAGGTCACCCTGACCGACGCCCAGCGCCCGGCGCAGGCGATGGAACGGCTGCGCTTGCGGTTCCCCGACACCCTGGTGCTGGGGTTCGACCCGGAAGGTGCCGGCGCCGCCGCCAAAACCAGCTACAGCAGCAGGCTTGCCGAGGCCGAGGACGACCTGTCCGTCTGCTGCGGTTTCCTGGAACACGTCCGTGGCCGGGCGGCCGACGACGGCGAGGCGACGGTGCTCGCCGAAGCCCTGGAATCCGTGCGTCTGGAAGGAATTTCGCTGTGAGGATCCACCGTCTCGAGATTTCCGCTTTCGGACCTTTCGCCGCCACCGAACACATCGATTTTGACCGGCTGAGCGCCCACGGGCTGTTCCTGCTGAACGGTCCCACGGGGGCCGGCAAGACCAGCGTCCTGGACGCCATCTGCTTCGCGCTCTACGGTTCCGTGCCCGGGGAGCGCCAGGACGGCAAACGGCTGCGCAGCGACCACGCCGAGGCCGCGGCCGAGCCCCGCGTCACGTGCGAGTTCTCCGCCCGCGGGCGGCACTTCGAAGTCTCCCGTTCCCCCGCCTGGGACAAACCCAGCGCCCGGGGCCGGAACGGGTTCACCGTGCAGCAGGCCAATACCTTGCTCCGCGAACGCGTCGACGGCGAATGGATCGAAAAGTCCGGCCGCAACGACGAAGCCGGCGCGGAGATCACCGACGTCCTGGGCATGAACCGGGACCAGTTCACCCGCGTTGTGATGCTCCCGCAGGGCGACTTCGCCGCCTTCCTGCGCTCCAAAGCCGCCGACCGCCTCGAGCTGCTGCAGAGCCTCTTCGGCACCCAGCGTTTCGAGGCCGTGGAGCAGGAACTCGGCCGGAAGGCCCAGGCCGCCCGCGCCGAGGTCGCCAGCCTCAATAATCAGCTCGAGCTCCTCCTCGCCCAGGCGGAATCCGAAACGGCAACGCTGGAGCTCGACACCGCCGCTGCCCCGGACCGGGCCGACCCGGACTCCTTCCTCTCCTGGCTCCAGCTGCAGGCCGGCACCGCCGCGGAGCAGCGCCGCGCCGCCGCGCTGGAGGCCGAGGCACTGCGCGCCGGCCGCCTGTCCGCCCGGGACACCGCGACGGCGCGTGCCGCCCGCCAGGCCAAGCTGGCCGCG
>NZ_JBVAYZ010000023.1:0-71813 GCF_055412865.1 Pseudarthrobacter ribosi
TAAATTGGTATCAACAAACTTGGCACACTATTGAGTTCTCAAACAACAGACACACCCGGCACCACCACAACCACAAGGCCATGGATCGCTCCGGAGCAACTTCACTAACTTACCGGGCCGCTTCACCCTTGTCAAATCGGCGTCCCGACTCAGCCTTGCCGTGAGGCATCTGGGTCGTGGTGGCCGTTCAACTCCGGGGAGCAGCGCGGAAATAAACTCTACCACCACTTTGCCCCGCTGACAAAGGGCCACCCAAGGGGGCTGCGGCAGGGCATCAAAAAGCCCGGAATCGCGGGGATTCCGGGCTCTTCGACGATGCTGGGGCCGGACCGTTACGGGGGCGGCAGCCCGGCGTCAGCCCACCGGCTTGAAGTACGCGGCACCCAGCGGGGGCAGCGTGACAATCAGGGTGGCCGGCTGGCCGTCGATGGCCAGGTCCGGGGCGGTGAGTGTGCCCTCGTTCAGGACACCGGAGCCGCCGTACGCGGCGGCGTCGGTGTTCAGCACTTCCTGCCACTGCCCCTCCAAGGGGACCCCCAGGTGGAAGTCCACGTGCGGGGCCCCCGAGAAGTTGAAGGCGCACACGAGCGGGTTACCCGCGGCATCCCGGCGGATGAAGGTCAGGACGTTGCGATTGGAGTCCCCGCCGTTGATCCACTGGAAGCCGGCGGGGTCGTTGTCCCGCTCGTAGAGCGCCGGGGTGGCGCTGTACAACTCGTTGAGATCCTTCGTCAGGAGCTGTATCCCGCGGTGGGCAGGAATTTCCGCCAGCCACCAGTCCAGGCCGTGCTGCTCGGACCATTCGGCTTCCTGGCCGAATTCGGTGCCCATGAAGATCAGCTTCTTGCCCGGGTGGGCCCACTGGTAGCCCAGGAAGGCACGCAGGTTCGCCAGCTGCTGCCAGCGGTCCCCCGGCATCTTCCGCAGCATCGAACCCTTGCCGTGCACAACCTCGTCATGGCTGATCGGCAGCAGGAAGTTTTCCGTGTAGGCGTAGACCATGGAGAAGGTGATCGTCCCGTGGTGCCACCGGCGGTTGAACGGGTCCTCGGCCACGTACTTGAGCGAGTCATGCATCCAGCCCATGTTCCACTTGATCCCGAAGCCCAGGCCGCCATGGCTCGTGGGCGCCGTGACACCGGGGAAGGCGGTGGATTCCTCGGCGATCATGACCGCACCGGGGTGCGTCTTGTAGACCGTGGCGTTGACTTCCTGCAGGAACGAGATGGCCTCGAGGTTTTCCCGTCCGCCGAAGCGGTTCGGCTGCCACTGCCCGTCCTCGCGGGAGTAATCGAGGTAGAGCATCGACGCCACGGCATCCACGCGCAGGCCGTCGATGTGGAATTCGTCGAGCCAGTAGAGCGCGTTCGCGACCAGGAAGTTGCGCACTTCGCTGCGTCCGAAGTCAAAGATGAGCGTTCCCCAGTCCGGGTGCTCGCCCAGGTTGGGGTCGGAGTGCTCGTACAGCGCTTCGCCATCGAACCGGGCCAGCGCCCACTCGTCCTTGGGGAAGTGCGCCGGCACCCAGTCCAGCAGCACACCGATGCCGGCCTGGTGGAGTTCATCCACGAGGTACCGGAATTCGTCGGGGTGGCCGAAGCGCGATGTCGGGGCGAAGTAAGACGTGACCTGGTAACCCCAGGATCCGCCGAAGGGGTGCTCCGCCACCGGCATGAGCTCCACATGCGAGAAGCCTTGCCACTTGACGTATTCGACCAGCTCCTTGGCCAGCTCCCGGTAGCTGAGCCCGATCTTCCAGGAGCCAAGGTGCACTTCGTAAACGCTCATCGGCGAGTTGTGCGGATCCCGGGCGGCGCGGGCATCCATCCACTCTGCATCCTTGAACGCGTAGGAAGGCTCCACAACACGCGATGCCGTCAGCGGCGGGACCTCGGTGCCAAAGGCCATCGGATCCGCCTTCTCCACCCAGTAACCGTCTTTAGTCCGGATCTCGAATTTGTAGCACGCCCCTGCTAGAACGCCGGGGATAAAGACTTCCCAGACGCCGGAGGAGCCGAGGGACCGCATCGAGTGCTGACGGCCGTCCCAGCCGTTGAAATCGCCCTTGACGCGGACTGCCTGGGCGTTCGGCGCCCACACGGCGAAGGACACGCCGTCGACGTCGCCCATGGCGGACTTGTAGTGCTGAACGTGCGCGCCGAGCACATCCCAGAGGCGCTCGTGGCGGCCTTCGCCGATCAGGTGCAGGTCGAGTTCACCAATGGTGGGCAGGTACCGGTACGGGTCGTCCGTGGGCTCCGGCGCCTGGCCCTCGTAGCTGACTTCCAGGCGGTAGTCGGGCACGTGGCCGGTTTCCAGCGGCTCCAGCACGGCGACCCACACGCCGCCGGACTCGTGCGTCATCGGGAAGGTGCCGGTCGCGGTCACAACGGAGACGGCTTCGGCGAGGTGCTTGACCGTGCGGATGGTGACATGGCCGTGGTCATCGAGGTGTGCGCCCAGGACCGAGTGCGGCGCGTGGTGTTCCCCGGAGGCGACCCTCGCCAGGGTGTCCGCATCCACGGGCAGTGGACTTCCGGGACGATCGATATGTGCTGAACCTGTCATTTTGATACCTTCCGCTGCGGCTTCGGCGGGAACGCCGGAGCCTGTACTACCGAGGAGACGACGTGATGCGTGGACCGGAATGGAGAGCCAGTCGGGCCTGTTGCGTAGTTCGTAGATGACTTCGTAAAGGGCTTTGTCGAGCCACAGCGCGACGAAGAGCGGGGAATCGCGGTCGATGCCGCCGGGGATGACTTCGGCGTACCCGGCCAGGAATGCCTCGGCGCAGTCGTCCACCCAGCTTTCCGGGACGTCCGCCTCCGGGTGCTCGCGGACGGCCGCACCGGCTGCGTAGTCAAAGGACCGCAGCATTCCGACGACGTCGCGCAGCGGGACGTCCGGGAAATTGCGTTCCGAGATCGGCCGAAGGGGTTCCCCCTCGAAATCGAGGATGGCCCAGCGCGGCGCCTTCCCGGCGCCGCCCGGAACCTGCAGGATCTGGCCCAGGTGGAGGTCACCGTGGATCCGCTGCAGGGTCCCGGCACTGCTGCCCTCGAGGCGCTCCAGGAGCCGGTTCAGCGCCTCACCGTAAGGGCCGACGGCGGTCCCGGCCTGCGCCCAGGACTGCCGCACCCGCTGGGCTACGCCGGGCGCGATGTCGCTGCCCGGGACGGATTCGGACGCGACGCCCAGGGCATGCGCCAGGCGGCGGTGCACCGTGGCAGTCGCGGCGCCCAGGGCGTGGGCCTCGGGGGTGAAATCCCGGCCGCCGCTCGCCGCGGTGACGGCGAGCCGCCAGGCATCCACCCCGCCGGCGAGGAATTCGTGTGCCACGGCCAGTTCGCCTTGCGCGGGGCTGGCGTCCGGCGCGTCGGCGGGTGCCTCTGACCACTCCCCGGTCACCCAGCCGAGAGTGGCCGGTACCTCGACGGTGCGCTCTGCGGTCAGGGCGGCGCCGATTTCCACCTCCGGGTTCTGGCCCTCGGAGAGCACACGGAAGAACTTCAGGATCGCGGCCGACTCGCCGTCGTCGACGATCACCGAAGTGTTGGACTGCTCGCCGGTGAGGACCTTGACCATGCCGGTGGCGCGGGGCAGGACGTAGCCGGACTCCACGAGGTGGCCGGTGGCGTTCCCGGCCGGGGTGGTGCCGCCGTGGCGCATGAGTTCCAGCCACGCCGCGATGAACTCGGCGTCGTGGACGCCGTCGTAAACCCACAGGGCGCCGGGAGCGGCGGCGTCGTCCGCCGCACCGTCGGGGGCGGGGTCGGATAGCTGCCCGATCAGCGCCGAGTCCGCCCCCGGCAGGGGCGCGCGGCGGATGCTGAGCGGGACCTGCACGACGTTGGTTCGCGAGCCGTCCGGTGTCGGGTAGCTCACGGCCAGCAGCAGCACCTCGAGTTCGGCGCTGGGTGGTGCGCCGCCGGGACCGCCGGAAAGGCGCAGTCCCCCGGCGGATTCGAAGGTGAACGCGGCGCTCTTGACGGGGAACCAGCGCTGGCGCGGAAGCCAACCGCCGAGCAGTCCGCTCAGGGCCGGGGTAAGGGTGGGTCGGGTCATGTCAGCCTTCGATAGAAAGGATCGGCATGGCCTGGGTGTAGGGCGATGACGGGTTGGAGGCAGCGGAACGGATCCGCAGCCAGAAGAAGTCGTGGCTGCCCAGGGTCAGCGTCAGGGTTCCGTCGTCGGAGATGCCCGGGAACGCCTGGCCGCCGAACACGTCCCGGAGGCCGCGTCCCGCGAACCTCGGCACGCGCAGCGTGGTCGCCACCGGATGCTGGGACAGGTTGAAGGCACACAGGATGGTTTCGCCGTCCTCACCGGCCGCGTTGCCTTCCGGCAGTTCGCGGAGGTAGGCAAGGACCACATCGTGGTCGGCCTCGACGTGCTCAAATCCGCCCAGCCCGAAGGCGGGGTGGTTCTTCCGGACGCTGAGGATCTGGCGCGTCCAGCGCAGCAGCGAACCGGAGTGGGCTGCCTCGGCCTCGACGTTGGCCATGCTGTAGTTGTAGACCAGCGACTGGATCACCGGTAGGTACAGCTTGCCGGGGTCCGCGCTGGAGAACCCGGCGTTCCGGTCCGGGTTCCATTGCATCGGGGTGCGGACCGCGTCGCGGTCCTCGAGCCAGATGTTGTCCCCCATGCCGATCTCGTCCCCGTAGTACAGGAACGGGCTGCCTGGCAGGGACAGCAGCAGGGCGTTGATGAGCTCGATTTCCGAGCGGGAGTTATCCAGCAGCGGCGCCAGCCGGCGACGGATCCCGATGTTGGCGCGCATACGCGGGTCCGGCGCGTACCAGCCGAGCATGGCCGCGCGCTCGTCGGCGGTGACCATTTCCAGCGTCAACTCGTCGTGGTTCCGCAGGAAGGTGCCCCACTGGGCGCCTTCGGGGATGTTCGGGGTGTCCTTCATCGTCTCGATGATGGGTGCGGCCTTCTGGTCCCGCAGCGCGTAGTAGAGCCGCGGCATGATCGGGAAGTGGAACGCCATGTGGCATTCCGGTTCCGCATCGGTGCCGAAGTACTCCACCACTTCAGCCGGCGGCTGGTTGGCCTCGGCGATGATCACGCGGCCCGGGTAGCTTTCGTCGACCATCTTGCGCAGTTTGCGCAGGAACTCGTGGGTCTGCGGCAGGTTCTCGCAGTTGGTGCCCTCTTCCTCGAAGAGGTACGGGATGGCGTCCGCGCGGAAACCGTCAATGCCCTGGTCCAACCAGAACCGCACAACGTCGAAGAGGGCGTCGATGACCTTGGGGTTCTCAAAGTTGAGGTCCGGCTGGTGGCCGAAGAAGCGGTGCCAGAAGAACTGCCGCCGGATCGGGTCGAAGGTCCAGTTGGATTCCTCGGTGTCCACGAAGATGATGCGGGCATCTTCGTACTTCTCGTCCGTGTCGCTCCAGACGTAGAAGTCTCCGAACGGTCCGTCGGGATCCTTGCGGGACTCCTGGAACCAGGGGTGCTGGTCCGAGGTGTGGTTCAGCGGGAGGTCAATGATCACGCGGACGCCGCGGGCGTGGGCTTCCGCGACGAGCCGCTTGAAATCGCTGATGGTGCCGAACTCGTCGAGCACGGAGTTGTAGTCCGAGATGTCGTAGCCGCCGTCACGGAGCGGGGACTGGAAGAAGGGCGGGAGCCACAGGCAGTCGACACCGAGCCACTGGAGGTAGTCCAGCTTCTCGATCAGCCCGTGGAAGTCGCCGGAGCCGTCGCCGTTTCCGTCGGCAAAGCCCCGGACCAGGACTTCGTAGAAGACCGCTTTGCGGTACCAGTGCGGATCGTGCTGGAGGCCCGGCGCGTTCAACTCATAGGATCCCTTCGAGCTGTAGTGCTGGTTGGGATTTGAGGGGCTGAAACTCACTGGTGGTGCCTCCGGATGCTAAGAATGTGCGCTGGCTCGACATGGGCGTCCAGCCGAACGTAGTTGTACTCCCCCCATTCCCAGCTCTCGCCGGTCAACAGATCATCCACCATGAACCGGCCATTGTGCGTGAGGTCGTCCGGATCGAGCGCCAGCGCCGCCAGATCCAGTGTCACCGTGCTCTCGCGGATGCCGTGCGGATCCACGTTGACGATGATGATCAGGGTGTCCTTGGTGCCGTCGGGGAGGGTCTTGTGCTTCGAGTAGACGACGGTGGCGTTGTCCGTGCTCTCGTGCACCGTCAGGTTCTGCAGGTCCCCCAGGGCGGGGTGGGCGCGGCGGATCGAGTTGAGCCGGGTCAGGTACGGGGCCAGCGTCCGGCCGGATTCGGCCGCCGCGTCCCAGTCACGGGCCTTGTACTCAAACTTCTCGTTGTCGATGTACTCCTCGGCGCCGGGCCGGGCCACGTGCTCGTAGAGTTCGAAGCCGGCGTAGACGCCCCAGATGGGACTCGCGGTGGCTGCCAGCGCCGCCCGGATCTTGAACGCGGGCGGACCGCCGTACTGCAGGAACTCGGTCAGGATGTCCGGGGTGTTGACGAAGAAGTTCGGCCGGAAGTAGGCCGGTGATTCGTGGCTGACCTCCTGGAAGTATTCCTCCAGCTCCTCCTTGGTGTTCCGCCAGGTGAAGTAAGTGTAGGACTGCTGGAAGCCGGCGCGGCCCAGCGCGTGCATCATGGCCGGGCGGGTGAAGGCCTCGGCGAGGAAAACGACGTCGGGGTGCTTCTTGTTGACCTTGGCGGTCAGCCATTCCCAGAACCACACCGGCTTGGTGTGCGGGTTGTCGACGCGGAAGATCTTGACGCCGTGGCTCACCCAGAGGAAGACAATGCGCAGGATCTCGTTGGACAGGCCCGCGGGATCGTTGTCGAAGTTGAGCGGGAAAATGTCCTGGTACTTCTTCGGCGGGTTTTCTGCGTAGGCAATGCTGCCGTCCACGCGGGTGGTGAACCATTCGGGGTGGCTTTCGACCCAGGGGTGGTCCGGGGCGGCCTGCAGGGCAAGGTCCAGGGCCACTTCCAGCCCCAGCTCACCGGCCCGCGCTACGAAGGCATCGAAGTCCTCAAAGGTGCCCAGGTCCGGGTGGATGGCGTCGTGGCCCCCCTCCTTGGCCCCGATGGCCCACGGTGAGCCGGGATCGTGCGGTCCGGCGAGCAGGGTGTTGTTCGGGCCCTTGCGGTGCTGGATGCCGATCGGGTGGATCGGCGGCATGTAGATGATGTCGAAGCCCATGGCCGCGACGGCGTCGAGCCGCCGGGCGGCGGTGCGGAAGGTGCCGGAGGTCCACTCGCCGGTTTCCTGGTTGCGGACGGCGCCCTCGGACCGAGGGAAGAACTCGTACCAGGCGCCCCGGCCGGCGAGCTCGCGCTCCACCAGCAGCGGGTACTGCTCGGAGACGGTGACCTGCTCGCGGATCGGCTGGCGGTCAATGATGTCCGCGACGTCAGCGCCGAATCCGGCGGCGAGGCGTTCCTCGGCGGTCTTGCTGGTGTCGTTGAGCCCGACGACGGCCATCCGCAGGGTCCGCCGGTCGGCGGACGGGCGGGATGAGTCCTCGGACGCTACGGCGAGCAGCGCGGCGCCCTCGGCGAGCATCAGCTCGACGTCGATGCCGGCTTCCACCTTCACCTCGGCATTGTGGTGCCACGTGCCGTAGCTGTCATGCCAGGCCTCGATGACAAAGGACCAGTTGCCGGTGCCGGACGGGGTCAGGAGCCCTTCCCACCGGTCGGTGCCCAGGCCGCGCGGGCCGCGGGGCGGGGCGAGGCGGACGCGCTGGCGTTCCTTCCCGCGGGGGTCGAGCAGGACGGCGCTGACACCGAGCCGGTCGTGGCCCTCCCGGAAGGCGGTGGCACCGACCACCAGGGTTTCCCCTACAACGGCCTTGGCGGGGAATTTACCGCCTTCGACTGCAGGCTCCACGGCGGTGATTGGAAAACGGCCAAAGCGAAGGCCCTCCATGATCAGGGCCTTCGGCTTTTGCTTGGACACGGCACTGGTTCGCGAGTTAGTTGTCACAGCCTCGACGTTATCGACAAAACGGCCAGATTGCTAAGGCTGCGCACTTTTTTCCGGCGTTTCCCGGCAGGCGGACCGTCATTTATGCAAAAGAGACTTAAACCAGTTCCGAGCCCCCAACTTGTCCGTTAGTGTTTCGCAGGTGAAGGCAATCCGCAGATTTACCGTCCGAACCGTTCTTCCCGAGTCGATCCGGCCGCTGGCCCGGCTGGCCACCAACCTCCGGTGGTCCTGGCACCGGCCGACGCGGGAGCTTTTCGAGGGCCTGAACCCGAAGGTGTGGGCCGAGAGCGACCACGACCCCGTGTCCTTCCTCGGCCTGGTCAGCCGGGAGGAGCTGCAGCGCCTTGCCGCGGACCTGGACGTCGTGCGCCGGGTCCACGCGGCTGCCGAGGACCTCGACCGGTACCTCGAACAGCCCCGGTGGTACCAGAGCCTCGGCGACCACGCACCGTCGTGCATCGCCTACTTCTCCCCCGAGTTCGGCATCACCGAAGTGCTGCCGCAGTACTCCGGCGGCCTCGGCATCCTCGCCGGCGACCACCTGAAGGCCGCCTCGGACCTGGGCGTGCCGCTGATCGGCGTCGGCCTGCTGTACCAGGCGGGCTATTTCATGCAGTCGCTGTCCCGCGACGCGTGGCAGCAGGAAACCTACCCGGTCCTGGATCCGGATGGGCTGCCGTTGACCCTGCTGCGCGAGGCCTCCGCTGACGGCAACGGCAGGCCCATCCAGATCTCCCTGCCGCTCCCCCACGGCCGCCGGCTGCTGGCGCACGTCTGGCGCGCCGACGTCGGGCGTGTCCCGCTGCTGCTGCTGGACTCCAACGTTCCGGGCAACGACGATGCCGCCCGCGGCATCACCGACCGCCTGTACGGCGGCGGCGGTGACCACCGGCTCCAGCAGGAGCTCCTGCTGGGCATGGGCGGGGTCAAGGCCCTGCGCGCCTTCCAGAAGCTCACCGGCAGCCCCGCCCCGGAGGTGTTCCACACCAACGAGGGCCATGCCGGCTTCCTGGGCGTCGAACGGATCCAGGAAATGATGTCCGCCGCGGAACCGTTGAGCTGGGACGAGGCGCTGGCCGCCGGCCGCGCCTCCACCGTGTTCACCACCCACACCCCGGTCCCGGCCGGCATTGACCGCTTCGAGGTCTCGCAGATCCAGCACTTCTTCGACGCCGGGCTGGCTCCGGACGTGCCGGTGGCAAAGATCCTGAACCTGGGCCGCGAGGACTACACGGACGGCAACCCGTTCGTGTTCAACATGGCCGTGATGGGCCTGCGCCTGGCCCAGCGCGCCAACGGCGTGGCCAAGCTGCACGGCGTCGTGTCCCGCGGCATGTTCTCCGCGCTGTGGCCGGGCTTCGACCACTCCGAGGTGCCCATCACCTCGGTCACCAACGGTGTGCACGTGCCCACCTGGGTGGACCCGCGGGTGTCCCAGCTGGCGCGTGACCAGTTCGGCGCCGAGGCGGAGGCACAGGGCCGCTGGGACCTCGCCTACAACGTCAGTGACGAGGACGTCTGGGCCCTCCGCCGCGAGATGCGGGTGTCGCTCGTGGAGGATGTCCGGCGCCGCCTGCGGGCCGCCTGGAAGAAGCGCGGGGCGGCCGACGCCGAGCTCGCGTGGACGGATTCGGTGCTGGACCCGGACATCCTGACCATCGGCTTCGCCCGGCGTGTGCCGACCTACAAGCGGCTCACGCTCATGCTGCGCGAGCCCGAGCGGCTCAAGGCCCTGCTGCTGCACAAGACACACCCGATCCAGCTGGTCATTGCGGGCAAGTCCCACCCGGCCGATGACGCGGGCAAGAAGATGATCCAGGACCTCGTCCGGTTCACCGACGACCCGGCGGTGCGGCACCGGATCGCGTTCCTGCCCAACTACGACATCGCCATGGCCCGGACCCTGTTCCCGGGGTGCGATGTGTGGCTGAACAATCCGCTACGTCCGCTCGAGGCGTGCGGCACGTCCGGCATGAAGGCGGCCCTGAACGGCTCCCTCAACCTCTCGGTCCTGGACGGCTGGTGGGACGAGATGTACGACGGCGAGAACGGCTGGGCGATTCCGACCGCCAACAACGACGCGGCCCCCGAGGAACGCGACGACATCGAGGCGGCGGCCCTGTACGAGCTGCTCGAGACGCAGGTGGCCCCCCGCTTCTACGGACTCACCGTGTCCGACGGCGCCGGCGCTGCCGGGCCTTCGCAGTCCGGCCCGCAGGCGGTCCCCACGCACTGGGTCTCGATGATCAAGCACACCATGTCCCACCTGGGCCCGGCAGTCTCCGCGGACCGGATGCTCAAGGATTACGTCAACGTCCTGTACCGGCCGGCCGCCGTCGCCGGCCGCCGGGCCGGAGCGGACAATTTTGCCGAGGCCAAGGCCCTCGCGGCCTGGATTTCCCGGGTCCGCGCTGCCTGGCCGCAGATCCAGGTGGAGCATGTGGACTCGGTGGGCGTGTCGGAGGACCCGCAGATCGGCGACATCCTCCAGGTCAACGCCTACGTGGCCCTGCACGACCTCACACCGGATGATGTTTCCGTCGAGGTCGCCTACGGCAAGGCGGAGGACAGCGACGAACTGGCCGAAGTCACGGTGGCGGAGCTGAAGGCGGTGGAAGACCTCGGCAAGGGCCGTCACCTCTTCAGCGGCACCCTGGTGATCGACCGGTCCGGTTCCTTCGGCTACACGGTCCGGGTGCTCCCGAAGCACGAGGCCCTGGCGTCCAAGGCGGAACTCGGGCTGATCGTCAACGCCTGAGCCCCCCGCCTGCGGGATTGACAACAGCGCCGCACCCCGGATTCCCGGATGCGGCGCGTTGTCTGTGGCGGGACTACAGGCAGACGGCGATGACGGCCAGGTTCCTGCCGGCGTAGCGTTCGGCGTCTTGCAGGATTTCGCAGATGACACCGAACGAACGGTCAGAGCGGAAGGCAGCAGGGACCTCCCAGATGAAGGTGATCGGGGACTTGCCGTCGTCGGAGACGGCGTCGGCGAAGTCGTGCAGGGAGTCATTGAGCGCGTCCAGGTTCACGCCGTAGTCCGCCGGGAAGTCCAGGGTCTCCGCGAACGTTTCGAGAACCGTCCGTTTGGTATCGGCGGCGGGAATCAGCACGGCGTGCCGTCCGGCGTCCGCCACCAGGGCCTGCAGCTCCTCGATAGTCCAGGTGTCTGCGGAGTAAATCTTCATGGGTTCCTTACTTGCCTTCGATGATGAATCTGAACGAGTTGTAGTGGTCCGCTGTGTAGTACTTATCTCCGGCCTGTCCGGCCACGATCCGGCGGGCTCCGCGGTCGGATTCACCCGGGGTCCGGACCGTGTATTCCCTGTAATAGCCGGATGATTTCCGCGGAAGAATGCGCTCGAAATTGCCGAACGTGGCGTCGTCCCTGCTGTAGGGGTACGGGCCGCCCCGGGCGATAAGCGCGAGGGTCTGGCGCGCTTCGGCGGGAAGCTCCGAGGCCTTCACCTCCGGCAGCCCGGACGGGTTGGCCCGTGCAGGCGGCGCGGCCGGTGCGGGAGCAGCGGGCCCTGCGGTGCCCGGCCGCGCTGTCGGGCCTGCGGCGCCGGCGCTCGTTGTGCCGGCGCCGGGCGGGGCCGTTCCGGTCTCCGGGACCCCTGCCAGCACGAACGCCAGCACGGCCAATCCGAGCAGCAGGGCAAGCAGGGCCGTCAGCCGCTGGACCTTCATTCGTGGTTTTCCTTATGCCTGGATCGGGGGTCGGGCTACGTGCGGTAGATGTTGATGGAGTTGGCCTGCACAACGTCCCGTTCCCCGGAGGCGACCCGGACGCCCTGGCGCCGGTCGTGGAGTCCGGAGGTGGTCAGGCGGAGCTCGAAGAGCCGGTTGCCGGTCCCCTCCTCATTGCTGAGCAGCGGCAGCGTGACCTTGATGTCCTTGGCGTCGCCGTTGACGACGACGAGTCCGTCCACGTGGCCGTCGTCGGACCCGAGCAGCAGCTGCACCACACGGTGCCCCGGATCCTGCCAGCGCTCCCCGGCCATCGGCTCGCCGCGCTCGTCGAACCAGTGGAAGTACGACTGTGTTTCGCGGGTCGGGTAGTCATGCGGCTGCCCGGCCAGGAATTCCTTGCGAAGCCGGATCACCCGCTTGGTGGTGCGCAGCATCGAGTGGGATTCGGGCGTGCTGGTCCAGTCGATCCAGGCAAGGGGGTTGTCCTGGCAGTAGGCGTTGTTGTTGCCCTGTTGGGTGCGGGCGATCTCGTCGCCGGCGGTGATCATGGGCACGCCCTGGGAGATCATCAGCGACGCCATCAGGTTGCGGCTGGACTGCGCACGCCGGGCGAGGATGTCCTCGTCCTCCGTGGGGCCCTCGAAGCCGTGGTTGTAGCTGCGGTTGTCCCCGTGGCCGTCCCGGTTCTGTTCACCGTTGGCCTCGTTGTGTTTGCGGTCGTAGGACACGAGGTCGGCCAGGGTGAACCCGTCATGGGCGGTGACGAGGTTGACCGACGCGAGCCGGGACCGGCCGGACGGCTCAAACAGGCTCGCGGAGCCGGAGAGCGCGTCCGCGAGCCGGGCCACTGAGCCGCCCTGCCCGCCGGCGTCGATCGCCGCGCGGTCAGCGAGCCAGAAGCTGCGGACGGCGTCGCGGAAGTGGTCGTTCCAGTCCACCCAGCCGGGCGGGAAACGGCCGGTCTGCCAGCCGCCGTAGCCGATATCCCAGGGCTCGGCGATGAGCTTGGTGGCGGACAGCACCGGGTCGGCCCCGATCGCCACCAGGAGAGGGTGCCGGGGATCGAACTCGTTGGCGGCGTTGCGGGCCAGCGTCACGGCAAGGTCGAAGCGGAAGCCGTCGATGTGGAATTCGGTCACCCAGTAACGCAGCGAATCCAGCACCAGCTGCACCACGCGGGGTTCGCCGAAGTTCAGGGAGTTGCCGCAGCCGGTGGTGTCCACGTACCGGCCGTGGCCGTCGTTGCGGTAGTAGGCCATTTCACCCAGGCCGCGGAAGCTGAGGGTCCGGCCGTCCCTGCCGCCCTCGGCGGTGTGGTTGTAGACGACGTCGAGGATGACCTCGAGGCCGGCGGCGTGCAGCAGTTTGACCATGCCTTTGAACTCGTCCTGGACGGCTTTCGGGCCTGCTGCCTGCGCCGCCTCGGTGGCATAGCCGGGGTGCGGGGCGAAGAACGCGGCCGTGTTGTAGCCCCAGTAGTTTGTCATCCCGAGATTCTGCAGGTGCGGTTCGTCCACGTGGAAGTGCACCGGAAGGAGCTGCACGGCGGTGATTCCCAGGGCGATCAGGTGCTCGATCATGGCCGGGTGCGCCAGCCCGGCGTAGGTGCCCTGGAGGTCCTCGGGGACGTCGGGGTGCAGCTTGGTCTGGCCGCGGACGTGCGCCTCGTAGATGATCGTGTTGCGCCACGGAGTCCTGGGGCCGCGGTCATTGCCCCAGTCGAAGTCGTTGTCCATCCGGACGCTGGTGATGAAATCCTCGCGCTCGTCCACGGCCCGGCCGTAGGGGTCCAGCAGCAACGGCTGCTCGCCGCTGCTGTCGAAATCCGTCGAGGGCATGGACAACGGGAGCGCCTCGTGATCGGGGGTCGCCCGGAATCCGTAGCGCGAACCGGCCGGGATGCCTTCGACGATGCCGTGGTGCACGCAGTCGGTCACGTTCGGCAGTGTCTTGAGCTGCCAGCTGCCGCCGGGCGCCTGATAGGCGATCTCCAGGGTGGACACGCCAGGCGCGTAGACCGCCACATTCGCGAAGGCACTCCGAGGATCGTCCAGTGCCGGCGAACCGGTGCCCGGCACGCTGATTCCCAGCGGAAACGCCCGTGAGGCGTCTACGGTGGAAGCTGTGTCTACGTAGGTCATGACCATTGCTTAAAGTTTAGCGGGGCTGAACAAATAGACCCGGTTTCTGATTTCCTGACGAAGTGCAGTTTACGGAAAAGCTGCGTTGCATACTTGAACCAGCGCCGAAACTGGAGGTAATAGTGCGGATTGCACTCGCTCAAATCATTACTGGACGCGATCTTGCCGGAAATCTGGCCATCGTGGAGGACTACGCGGCCCGCGCCAAAGCCGGCGGAGCAGAGCTTGTGGTGTTCCCCGAGGCCACCATGCGCGCCTTCGGAAACTCGCTGCTGGACATCGCCGAGCCGCTGGACGGTCCGTGGGCATCGCGGGTGCGCAGCATCGCGGCGGAACACGGGATCGTGATCGTCGCCGGGATGTTCACCCCGGGGACAGCGGACGACGGCGGCAAGGTGCGCAACACCCTCCTGGTCACCGGCGGCGGGGTCGATGCCAGCTACGACAAGATTCACCTCTTCGATGCCTTCGGCTTCGCGGAATCGGAGACCGTCGACGCCGGCACCGAGCCCGTCACCTTCGAGTTCGGCGGCGTGACGTTCGGCCTGGCGACCTGCTACGACATCCGGTTCCCGGGTCTCTTCACCGAGAACGCAGACCGCGGAGCCGAGGTGAACATTGTCTGCGCCTCTTGGGGATCCGGCCCCGGCAAGGCCGAACAATGGAAGCTCCTGGCCCGCGCCCGCGCCCTGGATTCCACTACTGTGGTCCTCGCCTGCGGCCAGGGCGACCCGGCCAGTCAGGGAATCGAGCCCAAGGGTGCGGCGCCCACCGGCGTCGGGCACTCCGTCGTCGTCTCCCCGCTGGGTGAAGTCCTCGAAGAGCTCGACGGCGCCCCCGGGCTGCTGTTCGCAGACCTGGACCCCGCCGTCGTCAAAGAAGCCCGAGCCAAACTTCCGGTCCTCGCCAACCGCCGCAAGTTCTAAACCGACGGTCACCGTCCGCGGACACCGGCGCCCGCTCGAAACAACGCTCCCTCGCCTTTCGCGACTTAAAGCGAAACGCTCCCTCACGAGACGTGAGAGAGCGTTTCCTGATTTCCAGCCAAAGGTGCGGGAGCGTCAGAGCCGTTGCCGGGGTTTTGCTATGGAGCGTATCGCCGACCAGAGCGGAGCGAGGCCGCCCGCGGCCGAGCGGAGCGTCGGGAGGAAGGGAAGCCCCGAGGGACCCGAACTGAGCTTGCGAAGTTTGGGAAGGGGCTTCCCGCTAAGCGACGGCAAAACCCCGGCGACGGCGGACCCAGCAACCAGCGAAGGTTACTTGACGGCGCGCTGGCGGGAGATCTCGTAGAGGGAGATACCCACGGCCATGGAGGCGTTCAGCGACTCCATCGCGGAGTCGATCGGGATGGAGACGATCTGGTCGCAGTTTTCGCGAACCAGGCGGCTGAGGCCCTTGCCCTCGGAACCCACGACGATGCAGACCGGCTCGGTGGCCAGGGCGAGGTCGGGCAGCGACACGTCGCCGTCGCCGTCGAGCCCCAGAACATAGATGCCCATGTTCTTGAACGCCTTCAGCGTGTTGTTCAGGTTGGCCGCACGTGCCACGGGGACGCGGACGGCGGCTCCCGCGCTGGTCTTCCAGGCCGACGCGGTGACGCCGACGGAGCGGCGCTCCGGGACGATGACGCCGTGGCCGCTGAAGGCCGAGACCGAGCGGATGATCGCCCCGAGGTTGCGCGGATCGGTGATGCCGTCCAGCGCGACGAAGAGCGGCGCGTTGGCGACGTGGCCCTTCTTCCAGCTCGCGAGGGTTTCTTCGGCCAGCTCGTAGGCGTCCTGGTATTCGTACGGCGGGATCTGCAGCACGAGGCCCTGGTGGATGGCGTCGTCGGTCATCCGGTCCAGCTCGGGCTTGCCGGTTTCGAGCAGCGGGATGCCGCGCTCGGCCGCCAGCTTGAGGGACTCCTTGACGCGGTCATCCATCTCGATGCGGATCGCCACGTGCAGGGCCTTGGCCGGGATGCCGGCGCGCAGCGCCTCCACGACGGAGTTGCGCCCGGTGACGACTTCCTCGGTGGCGCGGCCCTTGGGGCCGGAACGGGCACCGGGGTTGCGCGGGGCGCCCGGGCGCTTGGCCGCGGAGCGTTCCGCGAGCTGCTTGTTCTTGTGGGCCTTGTGGTACGGGCGGTCCTCCGCCTTGGGCGTCGGCCCCTTGCCCTCAAGCGCCTTGCGGCCGTGACCGCCGGTTCCGACGGAGGGGCCCTTCTTCAGTTTGACCGACCGGCGACCGTTGTTGGCCATGAGTTCCACCCTTTTAAATACGCGATTCGTTGATAAGTCTGAACTCCAGTCTACTGACTCGAGTTAAATCCTCGACCGCAGGGCATGGCCGGGCCCCGGCTCAGCGCCGGGAACCGGGCCGGATCAGCCGCGCTTGAGGCTCCAGTTTGCGCCGTCCGGGCCGTCCTCGACGACGACGCCGGCAGCGGCGAGGGTGTCGCGGATGGCGTCCGAGGCGGCCCAGTCCTTGCTGGCGCGGGCCCGGGCGCGGGCCCCGAGCTGCGCTTCGACGAGGACGCCGAGGGCGGTGGTGCTCTGTTCGTCCACGGCGGGACCCGCGGTGTCGTTGAGACCAAGGACACGCAGCATGTCGGTGACGCTGAGCAGGGCCTGCCGGGCGGCGTCGAGATCCCCGGCGGTGAGGGCGGTGTTGCCGGCGCGGACGGTTTCGTGGAGCGCGGCCAGGGCCTGCGGGACGTTGAGGTCATCGTCCATCGCGGCCGCGAAAGCGTCGGGAACGGCCCCGTGGCCGCCGAAGACAGCGTCCCCGTCCGCCGAGGCCAGGACCCGGGCAGCGCGGCTGATGAAACCGTCGATCCGTTCCACCGCGGCGGCGGCCTCCTGCAGCGAGGACGGCTGGTAGTCCAGTACCGAACGGTACTGGGCCTGGCCGAGGTAGTAGCGGACCACGCGCGGCGGGGCCAGTTCCAGCATCTCGGCGGGGCTGACGGTGTTGCCGATGGACTTGGACATTTTCTCGCCGGCGTAGGTGACCATGCCGTTGTGCATCCAGAAGTTGGCGAAGCCGTGGCCGGCAGCCTGCGACTGGGCCATCTCGTTCTCATGGTGCGGGAACCTGAGGTCCAGTCCGCCGCCGTGGATGTCGAACTCGGTGCCGAGGTACTTGGTGACCATCGCGGAGCATTCGAGGTGCCAGCCCGGACGGCCGGCGCCCCACGGCGAGGCCCAGCTCGCCGTCGTCGGCTCCCCGTCCTTGTGGCCCTTCCAGAGCGCGAAGTCGCGGGGGTCCTTCTTGCCGCGCGGGTCCGCGTCCGGGGCGCCCTGCATGTCGTCGACCTTTTGGTGCGTCAGCGAGCCGTACTTGCTCCAGGACCGGACGTCGAAGTAGACGTCGCCGGAGTCGTCGAGGGCCGGGTAGGCGTGGCCGCGGTCGATCAACTGCTGGATCAGGGTGTGCATTTCGGGGATGTGGCCCGTGGCGCGCGGTTCGTAGGTGGGGCGGGAGACGCCCAGGGTGTCGTAGGCCTTCAGGAATTCCTGCTCATAGCGGTAGGCCAGCGCCCACCATTCCTCATTCCGGAGGGCGCCGGGCTCGTCCTCGAAGTCGGGCCCGAAGGAGGCGGCGGACTTCGCGAGGATCTTGTCGTCGATGTCGGTGACGTTGCGGACCACGGTGACCCGGAAGTTCCGGTACTGCAGCCAGCGGGTCAGCTGGTCGAAGGCGATGGCGGAGCGGATGTGCCCGACGTGCGGCATGCCCTGCACCGTGGCGCCGCAATAGTAGAGGCTCACTTTGCCCGGAACCAGAGGGACGAAGTCGCGGACTTCGGCGGATGCAGTGTCATAGAAGCGCAGGGTCACCGCTCCAGATTAGCCGATGGCGTTCCGGCCCCGGTGTGCGGCCGCTTCCCCCGGCCTACTTGCAGTACTCGCCGATCCTGTTGTTCTGTTCCGTGAGCTGTTTGGTCTGCTCCTCACTTCTGGCCCCGAGTGAGGTACCGGCCACCTGCTTCATGATGTCCGCCATTTTCTGGATCGGGTCGGCCACCTCGGGCGCCACCTTGTCCGCGACCTCCTGGTAATGCTTGGAGATCTGCTCCGCCTGCTGCTGCTGGTTGCCGGTGGGGACGAAGGTGTCCTGGTTGAGGAACGCGCAGCTTTCCGGGACGCTCATCTTCGGTGTCGCGGCGCACCCGGTCAGCAGGAGTCCGGCCAGCAGGACGACGGCGGGCAGCAGCTTTTTCACAGGGAGTCTCCTGGTGTTGCGGGAAGGGGTGTTCCGTCAAGCCTAGGCGACGGACTCCGGAGACGCCGGGCCGGTGCGGTAGACGAGGGCCGTCGCCGTGGCCGAAATGCCCTCGCCGCGGCCGGTGAAGCCCAGGCCGTCGCTCGTGGTGGCCGAGACACTGACCGGGGCGCCCGCGGCTTCGCTCAGGACCCGCTGGGACTCCTCCCTGCGGGGGCCGAACTTTGGCCTGTTGGCCACGAACTGCACGGCGATGTTCCCGATTTCGAAGCCCGCGGCGCGGATGATCCGCGCAGCCTCGGCCAGCAGGGTTACGCCGGACGCGCCGGCATACTCCGGGCGGTCGGTGCCGAAGTGCGTGCCGAGGTCCCCGGTGCCGGAGGCGGAGAACAGGGCGTCGGCGGCTGCATGCGCGACGGGGTCGCCGTCGGAGTGGCCGGACAGGCCGCGCTCCCCGTCCCAGAACAGGCCACCGAGCCAGAGCGGCTGGGGCGCGTCCTCGGGGGCGTAGGCGTGGACGTCGATGCCGATTCCGGTCCGCGGGATGACGGGCAGCGGGGCGTTCTGGTTCTCGGACATGCTCAGCCTTCCACCCAGCGGGCGCCCAGCGGGCCTTCGAGGAGGCCCTCGGCGATGATCAGGTCCAGCGGCGTGGTGATCTTCAGCGATTGGCTGGCGCCGCGCACCGCGTGGACCGGGATGCCAAGGAGTTCCACCAGCATGGCGTCGTCGGTGACCGCGGCCGACTCGGTGGCGTCGAGGGACGCCGCCGTTTCGTGGGCGCGTCGGAGGGTGGCGAGCTCGAAGCCCTGCGGGGTCTGCACCGCCCGGAGGGTCTCCCGGGCCGCGGTGCCGGTGACGAGCTCCGGGGCGATGGCGGCGCCGTCGC
The DNA here is from genome assembly GCF_055412865.1 of Pseudarthrobacter ribosi. Classification (NCBI taxonomy): domain Bacteria; kingdom Bacillati; phylum Actinomycetota; class Actinomycetes; order Micrococcales; family Micrococcaceae; genus Pseudarthrobacter; species Pseudarthrobacter ribosi. The sequence continues at coordinate 18,877 of NZ_JBVAYZ010000023.1, forward strand.
CCGTGGTCGCTTCCACCGTCTTGACCGTGTCCACCACGGGCATGACCGGGATGACGGCCATGGCGCCGGCCGCCAGGGCCTGCGCCACCCGGTGGAAGACAGCTTCCGGCGTCAGGGCGCGGGCGGCGTCGTGGACCAGGACGGCTTCGGTGGCCGGGAGGAGCGCGGCCAGCGCGGCGCGGACCGATGCTGCGCGCGTGGCGCCGCCGTCGACAATCGTCACGACCGGGAGCTGGACGGCTTCGCCCGCGGCGGGCGTGCGCCGGTTCTCCGCCTTGAGCTCCTTTATGAAGGCCTCACAAAGGGCGTGGAGTTCCGTATCGCCGGGAGGGATGGCGACGCAGATCTGCTGCGCGATCCCGGCCGCGGCGACTCCCCTGAGGGCGTGCGTGAGGATGCTGTCTCCCCCAAGCGGAACCTTGGCTTTTGGCATGCCGTAGCCCAGGCGCTGGCCGGAGCCGGCAGCCACGACGATGACTGCGGTGACGGGGCCGGCCGCTGACGTGTTGGTCGGTGCTGAGTCCATGCGCACAAGACTACGTCCCGGCGCCGCGCGCGCATCCCACTGAGCTATCAGTCCTGGTGCTTCCGGGGCGTTGTGAACGGCCAGGGCCGACAGCTCAACGCCGTAAAGGCGAAAAGAAACCCCGGCAGCCGTTAGGCTGCCGGGGTTCAATTCTTGTCTGTTCGACTTGCTTAGGAAGCCAGGACCTCGTCGAGAACGCTTGCAGCCTTCTCTTCATCAGTCTTTTCAGCCAGCGCCAGTTCTGAAATCAGAATCTGGCGTGCCTTGGCCAGCATGCGCTTCTCCCCTGCGGAGAGACCCCGGTCGTGATCGCGGCGCCACAGGTCGCGGACGACCTCTGCCACCTTGATGACGTCACCGGAAGCAAGCTTCTCCAGGTTTGCCTTGTATCGACGTGACCAGTTGGTGGGTTCTTCAGTGAACTCGGCCCGCAGCACTTCAAACACGTGCTCCAGACCTTCTTTGCCCACTACGTCCCGGACCCCAACTAGGTCAACGTTTTCTGCTGGAACTTCTATGGTCAGATCACCCTGAGCCACCTTGAGCTTGAGATACATCTTCTCTTCGCCCTTGACAGTGCGCATCTTGATTTCTTCAATTTTCGCTGCACCGTGGTGAGGGTAAACTACTGTCTCGCCGACCTCAAAAACCATGTGGACATTCCCCTTTCCCGCAGACCAGTTTATCACGTTTAAGGCATACGACTGCCATGGAACGCACCCAAGAACCGCATGAATACGGGGAAAATGGCCTTAATCGGCCCCGTCAGACCCCTTGACGAAAGCGGATATTAGTGCATGACCCCGCCTTTGCCAAGGTCGCGCGACTTCCCCCGCCAGCGGCTGGCCGGCGCCGGATCGACGGGATTGTGTACAACCCGAATCATCGTTTGGCACGGATTGCAGATAGGCTATGGCTGAATAATGTTCCAAGACTCTCAAGGAGTGCGAGACGTGGGTTTCACTGCGACGAACCGGGGCCAGCGCGGCAAGCTGGCAATGGCAACGGCTGCTCTGGGCATCGGCCTGCTGTCCGTAACAGGCTGCGGCTACATCAACCCCCAGTCGACCGCCGCGCAGTACGCGGCCTCGGACGGAACGCAGGCCAACGTTGGCGCGCTTCAGCTGCGCAACATGATGATCATCTCCGCCGGTGAGGACAAGCCCGGCCGTGTGCTCGGCGCCGTGTACAACTCCTCCTCCGAGGACGTGACGCTGACCATCGCCGGTGCCGGTGGGTCCCAGACCGAGATCCCGGTCAAGCAGAACTCCTACACGCTGCTCAACGACTCCACCGACGAGGCCATCCTGAGCACCACCGGCGGCATCCCGGGTTCCCTCGTCGAGGTCAGCATCAGCGAGGACGGCACCAACCAGAAGGCCACAGCGAAGGTGCCGGTGCTGGACGGAACGATCTCCGACTACAAGCAGTACCTGCCGGCCGGCAGCGAGCCGACCGGCTCGGCCACGCCGACCCCGTCACCGACGAGCAGCGCGAACCACTAGCCGCCAAACAGATAAGGAGGGGCGCCCGGTCACCGGGCGCCCCTCTTTTCTGCATGATCTGTGCGTTCCGCTCCCTCGGGGCCAACGGTCCGCCGGGCTCATGGCGCCGGGCTCAGGGCTCGAACTTGTAGCCCAGGCCGCGGACCGTGATGAGGTGCCGCGGCGCCGAGGGGTCGGGTTCGATCTTGCTGCGGAGCCGTTTGACGTGGACATCGAGGGTCTTGGTGTCCCCCACATAGTCCGAACCCCAGACGCGGTCGATCAGCTGCCCGCGGGTCAGTACCCGGCCGGAGTTCCGCAGCAGCATTTCCAGCAGCTCGAATTCTTTCAGCGGCAGAGACACCTGTTCGCTGCTGACCGTGACAACGTGCCGTTCGATGTCCATCCGGACCGGTCCCGCCTGCACGGTGCTGGGAACCAGCTCCTCGGGCTCGCCCTGGCGGCGCAGCACTGCCCGGACCCGGGCCACCAGCTCCCGCGAGGAGTAGGGCTTGGTGACGTAGTCATCGGCGCCGAGCTCCAGCCCGACGACCTTGTCGATCTCCGCGTCCTTGGCCGTCAGCATGATGACGGGAACGGATGAGCGCTGCCTCAGCTGCCGGCAGACCTCGGTGCCCGACTGGCCGGGCAGCTGCAGGTCCAGCAGCACCAGGTCGGCGCCGTTGCGGTCGAACTCGGTGATGGCGTCTATCCCGTTATCCACCACCTCCACCTCGAATCCTTCCTTGCCCAGTAGGTAGGACAGCGGGTCGCTGAACGACTCTTCGTCCTCGACAATCAAAATCCTGCTCAAGCGGTAGCTCCTTGCTCATGGGCGCCGGCGGCGTCCCGTCGTGTTGGTCTGGGGTGCTGGGACGGGCCGCTGGCCACGGCCTGGGCGGCCGCCCGGTCCGCGGGTTCGCCCGCGTCGGCAACGCCGTCGAGGTCCTGGCCCTCCAGCTCCGGCAGCCGGATGGTGAAGGTGGAGCCCTGCCCGGGCTGGGACCAAAGGGTCACCTCGCCGCCATGGTTGGCGACCACGTGCTTGACGATGCTCAGGCCCAGGCCGGTGCCGCCGGTGTGGCGTGACCGGGCGGCGTCCACGCGGTAGAAGCGCTCGAAGACGCGTTCCTGGTCCTCGGGGCTGAGCCCCTCGCCCTGGTCCGTGACGGAGACGGCCACGAGGCCGTCCTTGGCCCGGAGGCCGATGCCGACCCGGGTGTTTTCCGGGGAGTAGCGGATGGCGTTGTCGATCAGGTTCCGTAGCGCCGTCACGAGCTGGTCCTGGTCGCCGTAGACCATGGCGTCCGTGTGGCCGCCCACAACGAGGTCGATGTTCTTGCTTTCCGCCGGCAGCTGGGACCGGTCAACCGCTTCGGTGACGACGGTGTTGATGTCCACGGTCCGGCCCTGTTTTGCGACGTTGGAGCCCTGCAGCCGGGAAAGTTCGATGATGTCCTGCACCAGGGCCGCCAGGCGGGCGGATTCCTTGTGCGTGCGCCTGGCGAAGCGGCGCACCGCTTCCGGGTCATCGGCGGAGGACTCGAGCGCCTCGGACAGCAGCGAGATGGCGCCGACCGGCGTCTTCAGCTCGTGGGAGACGTTGGCGACGAAGTCGTTGCGGACTTCCTCGGTGCGGGTCACCTCGGTCCGGTCGTCGGCCAGCAGGAGGATATATTCCTCCGCGATCACGGCCGCCCGCACCTGGACCACGATGGTTCCCTGGCCCAGCGGGCCCCGCGGCAGTTCGAGGAGCCGTTCGAGGATGACACCGTCGCGGCGCACCTTCGCGGTCATCTCCAGCAGCTGCTCGTGGACCAGGGTATGGCCGCGCACCAGTCCGTAGGCGTACGCGGCGGGGCTGGCGCGGACGACGCCGTCGATCGCATCCACCACCACAAACGCCCGGCCGACGGCGGCCAGCACCTCGGCGGCGCCTTCGGGAAGAGAGGGATCCTCGAACTCGACGTCCACGAGCTTGCGCTGCTGCTCACTGACCCGGAAGGCGAGCACGCCGAAGACGCCAAGCGACAGGCCGATAAGGCCGGCGATCACGCCGATAAGCATTGGGTCCACGGCTCCAGCTTATGCTCTGCCCCGCGTCGGAAACTGTAATCTCCCGCTATTCCCACTCCGGTTCAGCTAACGTTCATCTATTGGGGCGTAACAGTTCACCGGACGCTGGAACACTGGACAGTTGAAGCGCCGACAGGTGAACCGAAATGGGCCCGCCACTGTGGTGGCCGGCAATATTTCCAAGGAAAGGACGCACACGTGCGCAAGGTTTTTCAGGAAGAGCTCGCCCAAGTGGGGGATCAGCTCGTCGAAATCTCACAGCTGGTCAGTGAAGCCATCGACAAAGCCACGACGGCCTTCGACGGCGCCGACATCGACCTGGCCGAGGACGTCATCGCGGCCGATGCCCGGATCGACTTCCTGCAGAACAGCCTGGACGAGCGCGCCATCGATATCCTCGCCCTGCAGGGCCCCGTGGCCAGCGACCTGAGGATGATCGTGGGGTCCCTCCGGATGAGCGCCTCCCTGGAGCGGATGGGCGACCTCGCCCGCCACCTCGCCCAGCTGGCCCGTCTGCGGTACCCGGCCACCGTGGTGCCCTCCCAGCTGCGCGAGACCTTCAAAAGCTTCGCCGAGTACGACCTGCTGATCGCGCAGAAGCTCACTGTCCTGCTGGAAACCCGGGACCTGGAAGTGGCCCGGGACATCATGAAGGCCAACTCCGCCGTGAACGACCTGCACCTGAGCGTCTTCCAGGCGATCGCCCGCAGCGACTGGCACGAGTCCCCCGCCACGACGGTCGACGTCGCCCTCGCCAGCCGGTACTTCGAGCGTTTCGCGGACCACGGCGTGTCCGTGGCGCAGAAGGTCACCTACCTGGTCACCGGCGCCTGGCAGCCGAACAGCATCGAGCACAGCTAGCGCTCCCCGGGTCGGGACAAAGCACCGCCGGCCAGCTCCTCCGGAAGCAGATACCACGACGCCGGCCGATCACCTCGCGAGGTGACCGGCCGGCGTCGTCCGTTCCGTGATGGCGCGGAGGGGCGCTACTTCTTGCCCTGGTTGGCGACCGCCTGGATCGCCTCGGCCGCGGCCTCGGGATCGAGGTAGGTGCCGCCCGCGTTCAGCGGCTTGAAATTCTCGTCCAGTTCGTAGACCAGCGGGATGCCCGTGGGGATGTTCAGTCCGGCGATGGCTTCATCGCTGATGCCGTCCAGGTGCTTGACCAGGGCGCGCAGCGAGTTGCCGTGGGCCGTCACCAGGACGGTTTTGCCGGCCTTGAGGTCTTCCTTGATGTCCGATTCCCAGTAGGGCAGCAGGCGGACCAGGACGTCCTTGAGACATTCGGTGCGGGGCAGGTCGTCGCCGAGGTCCGCATAGCGCGGATCATGCGCCTGGGAGAACTCGGAGCTGTCGTCCAGGGGCGGCGGCGGGGTGTCGTAGGACCGGCGCCAGTTCATGAACTGCTCCTCGCCGTATTCGGCCAGGGTCTGCGCCTTGTCCTTGCCCTGCAGGGCGCCGTAGTGGCGCTCGTTGAGCCGCCAGTCCCGCTTGACCGGGATCCAGCCGCGGTCGGCCTTGTCGAGCGTCATGTTGGCGGTGTTGATGGCCCGCTTCAGCAGCGAGGTGTACAGGACGTCCGGGAGGATGTTGTGCTCCACGAGAAGCTCGCCGCCGCGGATCGCCTCGGCCCGGCCCTGGTCGTTGAGGTCAACGTCCACCCAGCCGGTGAACAGATTCTTGGCGTTCCATTCGCTGTGGCCGTGGCGCAGCAAAATCAGCTTATAAGTCATGGTTTTCATCCTAGCTGAGCGGCCCCGGGCAGTGCGGCGCGTTACAAAGCCCGCGCCACACCGCAACGCGGGGGCACTCCGCGCCCGTCCCGGGCCCCCGCATGGGCCGAACTGACCCCGCGTTTGGAGGATCGCGATGGAGGATAGGGTGGGCTGGTGGTGCAGAAGGCTGAGCGGGTGGCGTCCCCGCAGACCCATGTCATGGGAAAAGGCGGCGTGGAAAAACGCGGCGTGGCGAAGGGCGGACCCCGGGCGGGCCGGCCGGTGGGCAACATTACCCGCGGCACCACCAACCCCAACCGGATGCGGCGGCTGGACCGCTGGCTGACCGGCCCGCAGGCCTGGCGGCTGCGCGCGGCGGCTGATCCCCTCGCCGTCGATCTGGGTTACGGAGCTTCCCCGGCCACCGCGGTCGAACTCTTTGAACGGCTGTCCGCGGTCCGCCCCGACGTGCGGGTGGTCGGAATCGAAATCGATACCGAGCGCGTGCGCCTGGCCCGGGAACTGGAACGGCCCGGGCTGAGCTTCCGGCTGGGCGGCTTCGAACTGCCGGTGGCGGGCCGGCCCGTCCTGGTGCGGGCGTTCAACGTGCTCCGGCAGTACGAGGAGGCCGATGTCGCGGCCATCTGGCGCCTGGTGCAGGGGCGGCTGGCCGCGGGCGGGCTGTTCATCGACGGCACCTGCGACGAGATCGGCCGCCGGGTCACGTGGGTGGCGCTGGACGCCGAGCGGCCGCTGAGCCTGAGCCTGTCGATGCGGTTCGGCAGTTTTGCGCTGCCCTCGGAGGTGGCCGAGCGTCTCCCGAAAGCCCTCATCCACCGCAACGTGCCCGGCGAGCGGATCCAGGCCTTCCTGCAGGCGATGGACCAGGCCTGGCTGGAGGCCGCGCCGCTGGCGTCGTTCGGGAACCGGCAACGCTGGACGGCGATGTGCCGGGCACTGCTCGACGCCGGCTGGCCGATCCAGGATGGTCCGGCCCGGTGGCGGCTGGGCGAACTGACGGTCGGCTGGGACGCCGTCGCGCCGGGGCCTTAGAGGCAGGGCCCCAGCGGGCCGGCTAGGTCACCAGGGGCCGTAGGGACCGGTGTTGCGGCTTCCGCCGCGGCCCGCGTCCTTGACGGCCGGGCGGACGTCGGCGAGGTAAACGGACGCGGCCGTCACGGCGACGAGTCCGAACAGTCCCAGCGGACCCAGGAGGCCTCCGCCTCCGCCGCCCAGCAGCGACAGCAGGCCCACGGCCATGGCGCCGCCGGTGACGGCCAGCCAGAAAGTCTTGGTGCGCTTGGACACGGCTTCAAAAGCGTTTGCCTTGTGCCGCAGGCAATCGAAGAATGCCCACACCTCAAGGGCCAGGGCTACGAGGGCCAGGAGAAAGTAGATCCCGGTCTCGACATAGTAAATAAGCGCTCGTCCGTCCATGCCCCCAGCCTAGCCGCCCAAGCTGGCCAGGGCCTGCTCCAAATCGGCCCAAAGGTCCTCGACGTTTTCGATGCCGACGCTCATCCGGACCAGGTTGTCGGGCACGCTGGCCGGCTCGGCCGTGTGCCGGCGCCGCCGTTCGATCAGCGACTCCACCCCGCCCAGCGAGGTAGCGGGCAGCCACAGCTTTAGGGCCCGGATCATCCGGTCTGCGGCATCGGCCCCGCTGAGGCTGCCGTTGTGGCCGTCCACCGGGGCCATTTCAATGCACAGCACCGAGCCGAAGCCCTTCATCTGGCTCTTGGCCCGTTCGTGGCCGGGGTCCGAGGGCAGTCCCGGGAACCGGATGCTGCCGACCCGGGGGTGCGTGCTCAGCCGCTCGGCCAGCACCGCGGCCGAGGCCTGCGAACGCTCGACCCGCAGGGCCAGGGTGCGCAGCCCGCGCAGCGCCAGCCAGGCCTCGAAGGGCCCCGCGATCCCGCCGTGGATAGTGCGGTGGTGCAGCAGCGCGGCGCGCAGTCCGGCGTCGGACGTCACCAGGGCGCCCAGCACGACGTCGGAATGGCCGGAGAGGTACTTGGTCACCGAGTGCAGGACGACGTCGGAACCCAGCGTCAGCGGCTGCTGCACGAGCGGGGTGGAGAAGGTGTTGTCCGTGACGACGACGGCGCCCGCCGCGTGCGCGGCTGTTGTGAGAGCGCGGAGGTCCGCGACGCCCAGCATCGGGTTGGTGGGGCTCTCCAGCCAGAGCATGCTGGCGGGGCGCCCGTCCGCCGGTGCGAGCTGCGCCAGCACCGAGTCGGTGTCCGCGATGTCCACCGTGCGCAGTTCCAGGAACCCCTTCGCGGCCAGTTCCGTGGCCATCACCAGGGAACCGGCGTAGCTGTGGGACGGCATGACCAGTACACCACCGGCAGGAACCAGGGACAGCGCGGAGCTGACGGCGGCGAGGCCGGACGCATAGAGCAGGCCGGGGAGCTCGGCGCCCTCCAGCTGGCCGAGGGCTTCCTCGAAGGGGTCCCAGGTGGGGTTGGAATACCGCCCGTAGCCGCGGTCGCCGTCGCCCAGCGGTCCCGTGCCGTAATAGGTCGAGGAGAGCACCAGCGGGGGGTTCACCGGTTCGTCGCGTTCACGCGGCGGGCGGCCCGCCGCCACTACAACCGTTTCGGCGGAAAGGGATGCCGCCTGTGCATCGGAAAGACTCATGGTCACAGGGTACTTGGGGTCCCCGCAGGGCACCCAAGGCGTTACGCGCAGGCACGTGACTGTCAGGGATTGTCGGTACGCTAGAGCAGTGACTACCCATAACCCCGGACTGTTTATCGCCTTCGAGGGCGGCGACGGCGCCGGCAAGTCAACGCAGGCAGCCGAGCTGGCGTCGGCCCTTGAGTCCCGCGGCCTCAAGGTGCTGCGGACCAGGGAGCCGGGCGGCACTCCGATCGGCGAAAAGCTCCGTTCCCTAGTCCTGGACCACGGCCACGGCCACATCGACGCGCACACCGAAGCCCTGATTTTCGCGGCCTCCCGCGCCGCCCACGCCAGCCAGGTCATCCGCCCGGCCCTGGAGCGCGGCGAGATCGTCCTCACCGACCGCTATATCGATTCGTCGGTCGCCTACCAGGGCGCCGGCCGGGGCCTCGGCACCGACGCCGTCCGCAACATCAACGAGTGGGCCACCTCGGGCCTGCTGCCGGACCTCACGGTACTGCTCGACGTTGACCCCGAGGTCGGCCGGCGCCGCCGCACCGCGGGCGATGCGGCCGAGGACCGGCTGGAATCCGAGGCGGACGAGTTCCATGCCAGGATCCGGACCGCGTTCCTCGCCCTCGCCGCGGCCCGGCCCGAGCACTATCTCGTCCTTCCCGCCCACCTCCCAGTCGAGCAGTTGGCGGTGCGGATCCTCGAACGGGTCGAGTCGCTGCTGGCCCTCCCCCGTGGCGTGACCGCATGAGCGTTTGGGACGACCTCCAGGGCCAGCCCGCCGTCGTGGCCCAACTGCGCCAGGCTGCCGAGGGTGACGGCCTGACCCATGCGTGGCTTTTCACCGGCCCGCCGGGGTCCGGGCGGTCCAACGCGGCGAAGGCCTTCGCCGCCGCCTTGAATTGCGATCAGGACGACGTCAGCCTGCGCGGCTGCGGTGACTGCGCGGCCTGCCGGACCATCCTGGGGGAAACCCACTCCGACGTCGCGTTCGTGCGCACCGAGAAGGTCACCATCACCATCGACGAGGCCCGCGAGCTGGTCTCCACAGCCGGGAACCGGCCGTCCTCGGCGCGCTGGCGCATCATCGTCGTGGAGGACGCGGACCGTATGGCGGAACGCACCACCAACGTGCTGCTCAAGGCAATCGAGGAACCGACCCCCCGCACCATCTGGATGCTGTGCGCGCCCTCCCCGGCCGATGTCCTGGTCACCATCCGCTCCCGGTGCCGGGCGGTGGCGTTGCGGCTCCCGCCGGCGGCCGACGTCGCGGCCCTGCTGGTCAAGCGCGACGGCGTCGACCCGGCCGTCGCCGAACGCGCGGCCCGGGCAGCGCAAAGCCATGTCGGGATCGCCCGCCGGCTGGCACGGGATCCCGAAGCCCGCGAGCGGCGGCTCGAAACAGTGCGGTTCCCGCTGGGCCTCCGGGGCGTCACCGCCGCGGTGCTGATGGCGGAAAAACTCGTCAAAATCGCCACCGAGGAAGCCAACAGCTCCAACGACGAACGCGACGCGGCGGAAAAAGCCGCGCTGCTCGCCACCCTCGGCGCGCCCGAGAGCGGCACCCTGCCGCCGGCCATGCGCGGGCAGGTCAAGCAGCTCGAGGACGACCAGAAGCGCCGCGCCAAGCGTTCGGTAACCGACTCCCTCGACCGCACCCTGACCGATCTGTTGTCCTTCTACCGGGATGTGCTGATCATCCAAATGGGGAACGCCGTCGAGCTGGTCAACGTTGAACTCAGGAGCGAACTCGTGGAGTTCGCCCGCCAGTCCTCCGCCGAAACAACACTTGCCCGCATGGACGCCATCAACAAGGCCCGCAAACGGATCACGACTTCCAACGTCGCCCCGCTGCTGGCCATCGAGTCGATGGCCGCAAGCCTCATCTGAGGGATCATAGAGTGACCCGTCCCCGGTGAACCGACCATCAGACCGGCCCCCAGCACCTGTCCGGTGTGAAGTGCCAGCCCCTCCGCTCCGTTCCGATCCTCCAAGGAGAACCGCATGAAGTCTGCACGAGCAGTGCCCGCCAGATCCCGATCTTTTGAGATCGGCATGCGGGCAGCCGGCGCCATGGCCCTGGCCGTGGTGCTCTCCTCGTGCACCCTGTTCGGTGCCGGCGACGGCGGGGCCAAGAGCGCCAGCACCCCGAATCCTGAGATCGCGTCCTCCGCGCCCGCCGAGCTCCGCAGCTACTACACGCAGAAGGTTGACTGGACCGCCTGCGAGTCGGACCTCCAGTGCGCCAAGATCAAGGTTCCGCTGGATTACAGCAAACCCGACGGCGACAGCATCGAGATCGCGGCGATCAAGCTCTCCACGAAGGGCAACAGCAAGGGCAGCCTGCTCATCAACCCGGGCGGACCCGGTGGCTCCGGCTATGACTTCGTCAAGGACGCCGGAGCCACGCACTTCTCGGAGAAGCTCCGCGCCAACTTTGACATCGTGGGCTTCGACCCCCGAGGTGTGAAGCGCTCCGCCCCGGTCACCTGCCTGACGGATCCGGAGCGCGACGCCTCCCGCGCGAAGATCTACGATCTGGACACCGACGCCGGCCTGGCCGAAACCCTGGCGGACAACCAGGTGATCGCGGAAAAGTGCGAGGAAAAGACCGGTCCCGTCCTCGGTGAGGTCGACACCGAGACCTCCGCCAAGGACCTCGACATCCTGCGTGCTGCCCTGAACGACACGAAGCTGAACTACATGGGGTTCTCCTACGGGACATTCCTCGGTTCGACGTACGCCTCGCTGTTCCCTGACAATGTCGGCGCCATGGTCCTGGACGGCGCGATGGACCCCTCCCTCAGCTATGAGGAGCTCACCAGCGGTCAGGCCAAGGCCTTTGAAAAAGCCCTCCGCGCCTACGTGGAAAACTGTCTCAAGTCCGATGGCTGCCCGCTCAGCGGCGGGGTCGACAACGGGATCGAGCAGATCCGGGACCTGATCGCGGCCGTGGAGGCGAACCCGGTGCGCGCCAAGGACGGCAGGATGGTCTCTGCGTCCACCCTGGTGACCGGCATGATCGTCCCGCTGTACAACGACGACAACTGGCCGTTGCTCACGCAGGCCCTGGGCGCCGCCCTGAAGAACGATGCCTCGCCGTTCCTGCGGCTGGCCGACTTCAATGCCGAACGCGAACCCGACGGCAGCTATTCGTCGAACAGCGCCTTTGCATTCAGCGCCATCAACTGCCTGGACTACCCGATGGTCACGGACACCGCGGGGATGCGCGCGGACGACCAACAGCTCCGGCTGGATTCGCCCACCTTCGGCAAGTACTTCGCCTACGGCGGCACCAGCTGCAAGGAGTGGCCGCACCAGAACGTCCGCACCCCGGCACCGGTGGAATACAAGGGCTCTACCGACATCCTGGTGATCGGCACCACCGGCGACCCGGCCACCCCGGTGGAATGGGCGAGCGAGCTGCGCAAGCAGCTGGGTAACGCCTCGCTGCTGACGTGGCAGGGCGAGGGCCACACGGCCTACGGCCGCTCCAACGACTGCGTTGGCAATGCCGTAGACAGTTACCTGGTCGATGGCAAGTCCCCGGCGGACAACACGGTCTGCTGAGGCGCTCGGCCCTCATTTTGACCCGGGCCTGAGGACTCTACTACAGTTGTCTCTGGCATGAAGCGCCCGGGCCACGCCCGGACATTCCATGCGGTTGCTTCCTTAGCTCAGTTGGTAGAGCGTCTCACTCGTAATGAGAAGGTCGCCAGTTCGATTCTGGCAGGAAGCTCGAGAAGAACCCCCGGAAATCAACGATTTCCGGGGGTTCTGTTGTTTTCGTTGAATTGTGCCCTGTCGCTCTGCGGGCCTTTGGGATCTGCGGTCCGTCCCCCGCTTCATCGGCGTTGGAGGTGACCGCCACCACGAGGGATCCTCATCCGCCGGTCCGCGCCTCACGGTGCCGCTCGCCCGCCCGCAGGACGATCTTGCGCAGCTCGTCGAACCACAACACGGTCGAGGCCATCGCAACGCAGACCGCCCAGTGGCCGGGATCCAGGGACGCCGTCCCGAAGGCGCGCTGCAGGAAGGGCAGCTCGACGACCGCCACCTGAAGCACCGTCGCCAGCAGCACCGAGCCCCAGAGCCATTTGTTCACGAAGAGCCGGCGGAAGGCCGACGTCGTCTCCGACCGGGAGTTGAAGGCGTTGAACAGCTGGGCGAACACGAGGGTGGTGAAGCCGGCGGTCCGTGCGACGTCGAGTGAGTCGCTGCCGCCCGGGACCAGCCCGCCGGGCAGGAAGATATCGATGGTCAGCAGGGACGCGACGCCCATTACCAGGCCGATGCTCAGGATGCCCAGCCACATCCGTGTGCCGAGGATCCGGTCGCCGTGTTGACGGGGCCGGCGCGCCATGACGTCGTCAATTTCCGGGTCCACGCCCATCGCCAGGGCCGGGCCGGAGTCGGTCACGAGATTGATCCACAGGATCTGCGTCGCCAGCAGCGGCACCGCGACTTCGCCGGGGCTCGCTCCGGCCAGGCCCATGGCGCCAGCGAATACGACGCCAAGGAAGACCGTGAACACCTCGCCCATGTTCGAGGACAGCAGGTAGCGCAGGAACTTTTTGATGTTCTCGAAGATGACCCGGCCCTGGCGCACCGCGGAGACGATCGTGGCGAAGTTGTCGTCGCCGAGGATCATGTTCGAGGCCTCTTTGGTGACCTCGGTGCCCGTGACGCCCATGGCGATGCCGATGTCCGCGGTTTTCAGCGCCGGGGCGTCATTGACGCCGTCGCCGGTCATTGCCACCACGTTGCCCTGGGCCTGCAGGGCGGTGATGATTTGCAGTTTGTTCTGCGGTGCAACCCGCGCGTACACCGAGGTGTCCCGGGTGATCGCCCTCAGCCCGTCCTCGTCCAGTTCGTCCAGCTCCGCGCCCGTGACCGCCCGCTCCCCCGGTTTCGCGATCCCCAGGTCACGTGCGATCCGCGCCGCGCTGAGCGGGTGGTCCCCGGTGATCATCACGACGCGGATGCCGGCCCGCCGCGCCTCGGCCACCGCGGAGGCCGCTTCAGCCCGGGGCGGGTCCAGGATTCCGACGACGCCGACGTACACCAGCGTGCTCTCGTCCTCCTCGTCGAGGATGTCCGCTTCGTGACGGTCCGCTTCGGTGTATCGGCGGTAGGCCACGCCGAGCGTGCGGAAGGCCTGGGACGAGAGCTCCTCGACGTCGCCGAGGGCCCGGGCTCGGCGGTCCGCGTCCATCGGAACGACCTCCCCGCCTAGCTGCAGCCCGGTGCAGCGTTTCAGCAGGACGTCCGGGGCACCCTTGGTGACGAGGGACAGCGTGCCGGCCTCCCGGTGGTGGGCCAGGGCGGACATCAGTTTCCGCTCGGAGGTGAAGGGAATTTCGCCAAGCCGCTCGAACTCCCCGGTCCTGTCCGTGACCCCTTCAAGTTTCCGGGCCGCGACGAGGAACGCCGCCTCCGTCGGGTCGCCCTGGATCTCCCATTCACCGCCATGCTCCAGCAGCTGCGCGTTGTTGGCGAAGGAGCCCCCGGCCAGCACCATGTGTGCCTCCCGGAGCAGCGCCGGATCACTGACTTCGTGGCCGTTATGGAGCACACCGCCCTCCGGCCGGTACCCGACACCGGTGAGCTCGACCTGGCCGGAGGCTGTGGTGATCCTGCAGATGGTCATCTCGTTGCGGGTCAGCGTTCCGGTCTTGTCCGAGGCGATGACCGAGGCGGAGCCAAGGGTTTCCACCGAGTGCAGCTCCTTGACCACGGCGTTGCGTTTGGCCAGGTTCTGGACGCCGATGGCGAGCACCACGGACAGGATGGCGGGCAGACCTTCCGGCACGGCGGCCACCGCGAGCGAGACCCCCAGCAGCAGGACGGTGACGAGCCCGCTCAGCGTCGACACCCCGTTGACGATGATGATCGTGGCCATCACGACGACGGCGATCGCGATCACGGTGATGCCGAGCAGCTTGCTGACGCCGGCGATTTCGCGCTGCAGCGGGGTGGGGGCGTCCTCGGCGGCCGCCAGCATTCCCGCGATCGCGCCGACCTCGGTGTCCATCGCGGTTCCGGTCACCACTGCTCGGCCCACGCCCTGTGCCACGGCCGTCGCCTTGTAAACCATGTTCAGCCGGTCGCCGAGGGGGACGTCACCGCTGAGGACCCGGGGGTCCTTGAAGACGGGCGCGCTTTCGCCGGTCAGCGAGGACTCCGCGATGCCCAGGGAACTTGTGGTGATCAGCCGGGCGTCCGCACCGACGGCGTCACCCTCGTTGAGGACCAGGATGTCACCGCGCACCAGTTCCGCGGACGGCACGGTTTTCAGTTGGCCGTCCCGCAGCACTGTGGAGTTCGCTGCCGTCATCAGCCGGAGCGCCGCGACGGCGCTCTCAGCCTTGTTTTCCTGCACGAAGCCCAGGACGCCGTTGAACAAGACCACGGCCCCGATCACGAGGGCGTCAACCGGCACGCCGGCGGCACCTTCCACAGCCCAGGCAATGACTGAGATGGCGATGGCCGCCAGCAGCAGGTAAATCAGCGGGTCCTGGAACTGCCGCACGATCTTCCGCCACAGCGGCACCGGAGGTGCGGCCCGGAGTTCATTGGCGCCGTAGAGCGCCAGGCGCCGGTCCGCCTCGTCCGAGTCCAGCCCGGTCTCCGGGCTGACCTCGAGCGTGTGCAGGGCCTCGGAGGCGCGGCGGAGGTGCCATGGGAGGGCACCGGCGTCGGCGCCCGCGGCGTCGCCGGAGGCCGGGATGGAAAGACTGTGCGGCGACGTGTTGGGCGCGACACCGCTTTGTGGTTCGCTCAATTGTGCCTCTATCCGTCAGAACCGCCCGGTGGCGGCGGCGTAGCCGCGGGCCGGGCTCCTATGATTCTTGCATGGGAGAACAGACGCTGGCGGACGTTGCGGCACGGCTCTATGCCCTCCCGTTCGACGATTTTGTCGCAGCACGGACAGCAGCCGCCAAAGACGCGGCTGCCGCGAAGGACCAGCGGACCCTCGCCGCGGAGGTGCGGTCCCTGCCCAAACCGTCCGTGGCGGCGTGGGCGGTGAACATGCTCGCTGCCCGGCGGCCGGAGACCCTCCGGGAACTCGCCGGGCTGGGGACGTCGATGCGTGCCGCGCAATCCTCACTCGACGCCCCGGAACTCCGCCGGCTGGGACAGGAACGGCGTCAGCTCCTGCTCAGCGCGGTCAAGGCGGCGAGGGAGGTCGCCGAGCAGCAGGGCCGGAAGATCAGCGGCGCGATCGCGGCGGAGGTGGAAGCGACCCTGCGCGCGGCGACAGCGGATGCGGGGGCCGCGGCCGCCGTGCAGTCGGGGCGCCTCCTCAACGGGCTGTCAGCCGACGGCGTGGACGTGGTGGATCTGTCAGGCGCCGTGGCGCTGCCCGGCCTGGTGCTTCCCACGGAGGCCGAACCGGTACCCGCCGGTTCAGCCGGGGCAGCGGTTCGGACCGGAACCGCGGCCAGGACCGGGACCGTAACCGGGAAAGCGGCGGAACAGCCCCGCTTGCGCGCCGTCCGGCAGGAACCGCGGCGGTCCACTCCCTCCGCGCTGGAACGGGCCCGGGCACTGCTCAAGGGTGCCGAGGATGCCGCCGCAGCGGCCGCAGGGGAATCCCGGCAGCAGGAGGAGGAGCTGGCCGAGTCCACGGCCCTGGCCACAGAGCTGGCCGACGCGGTGGATACGCTGCGGGAACAGCTCGCCGAGCGCGAGCAGGAGCTCAAGGCGGCCAGGAAGCGGCGCGAATTGGCCGCTGCCCGGGCGCAGCAGGCGGCACGGGCGGCGGCGAAGGCGCGGCGCACGGAGGACCTGGCCCGGGAACGGGTGCTGCGGCTGGGCAACACACCGCACTGATGACCGGAAAGTGTCGGAGGCCGGCGCCACACTTAATGCATGGAAACCAACCAGTACTTTGAAGTCACGTACCTGGACGCGGACTGCGGCCGCATCCGCACCGAGACCTTCGACGACGTCTCCGACGCCGAACGCTTCGCCAGCCGCCGGGTGGCCGACGAGCACGGCTGGGCCATCATTGATACGGTGCCGTTGCAGGAAGGCCGCAGGGCCGCCTAGCCGGGATCTGCGCGGTCACCGGGCAGCAGAAAGGGCCCCCACCCGGTTCGGGTGAAGGCCCCAGCTGCGGTCTTCGCGGCGCAGGCCGGCCGTGAGGCCGGGGCTTAGGCGAAGTCGGAGACTGCCGGGTCAGGGCCGATGCGGCCGGCGCCCTCGGCCGAGTTGTCCATGCCGTTGATGGCCTGCACGTCGGTCTCGTCCAGGCTGACGTCCAGCGCGGCGTAGTTCTCGCGGATGCGGGATTCGGTCACGGACTTGGGGATGACGACGTTGCCGATGGCCAGGTGCCAGGCGATGACAACCTGCGCCGGGGTGGCGTCATGCTTGGCCGCGATCTGGCCGACGATAGCGCTCTCCAGCAGCTCGCCACCCTGGCCCAGCGGCGACCAGGCCTGGGTGAGGATGCCCTTGGAGGCGTTGAATTCACGCAGCTCGGACTGGTTGAAGAAGGGGTGCAGTTCGATCTGGTTGATGGCCGGCACGACGCCGGTCTCGTCGATGAGGTGCTGCAGACCCTCCTTGGTGAAGTTGGAGACACCAATGGTCTTGACGCGGCCCTGCTTCTGGAGCTCGATGAGCGCCTTCCAGGTGTCCACGTACTTGTCCTGCTTGGGCTGCATCCAGTGGATCAGGTACATGTCCAGGGTCTTCAGGCCGAGGCGGTCCATGGATTCCTCGAAGGCCTTCAGCGTGGACTCGTAGCCCTGGTCCGCGTTCCACAGCTTGGTGGTGATGAAGATTTCCTCCGGCTTGAGGCCTGAGCGCTCGATCGCCCGGCCCACGCCTGCTTCATTGCCATAGATCTTGGCGGTGTCGATGTGGCGGAAGCCTGCCTCGAAGGCCTGGACAACCACCTTTTCGGCGACGTCGTCTTCGACCTGCCACACTCCATAGCCGAGCTGGGGAATCGTGTTGCCGTCATTGAAAGTCAGTACCGGGGAAAAAGTCATTCCGCCATCCTGCCAACGTCCTCGGCATACCGCCAGCTTAAAGGGCGCAGCTAAGCTAGGCGCTTAACCGGGAATTTCCCCCGCGTCAGGGTCGGTTCGGAACCCTCAGTCGAGGGCGGCCGCCTCCGCGAGCCGGCGTTCGGCGTCGTTGACCTGTTCCAGCACCGATTCGGCGCGGCGCCGCACCGAAACCGCGCCGGCCGGGACGGGGCCGACGGCGAGCCGGAGCATCGCGGCTGCCTCGGCCGTGGTCGCCAGGGAATTGCCGGCGGTGGACAGGGCGCGGTGGACTCCGGCCAGGCTCCCGGGAATGTCGAGCCCCTCGCTGGGTGAACGCAGCTGGGCCTCCACGCAGATCTGCCGGACCCGCCCGGAGAGCGCCGTGAGTTCGTTGGCGATCTCAAGGAGTTCGTCATAGAGGGCATCGTCCTCGACCCCGGCGAGAACCTGGTGGTATCGGTCGAGGCCGCGGGTGAACCGGTCATGGGCGCGGCGCCAGAGGCCTTTGCCGAGTTCGGCGTCGTCTTTCCGCCCCTGCCGGGCGGCGCTGAAGAATCCCAAGGGTGCCTTACAGGTACTGGCCGGGACCGCGGTCCGGGTCCGCGGGGACGACAGGCTGCGGGTGGTCCGCGCCTGGCCCGGGTGCCGCGGCGCGTTGGGGTTCCCCGTTCTCGCCGATGACGACTCCGGGCGCAATCACCGTTCCGGGCGGCAACTGGCGGAGCTGTGCCTGCGCAACGGCGTGGTCCCGGGCCGCATGCTGTGCCGCGAGGGCGGTCTGGATGCCGTGGAAGAGGCCCTCCAGCCAGCCGACCAGCTGGGCCTGGGCAATCCGCAGTTCCGCGTCCGAGGGGGTTCCTTCCGAGGGGAAAGGAAGGGTGATGCGCTCCAGCTCCTCGACCAGTGCCGGCGCCAGGCCGTCTTCCAGTTCCTTGATGGAGCGCTCATGGATTTCTGCCAGCCGGACCCGCGCCGCGTCGTCGAGGGGGGCGGACTTCACTTCGTCCAGGAGCTGCTTCATCATGGTGCCGATCCGCATCACCTTCGCGGGTTCGTCCACGAGGTCCTGGAGCTGGCTGGTCTTGGGGCGCGCCCCTGCGGGCGCGCCGGGCTGGACGGGTATTCCCTTGCCGGGCTCCGGCGGCTGGGCCGTTTTTCCGTCGTCGCCGGCCGGCCGGGGGTCCAGAGTGGCACCCTCCATGGGGGTCCCGCCGCCGGGCTGAGTGTCGTGCGGATCGCTCATGGCTTCATACTCTCACGAGCCCGGGCCGCGGAGCGGGACAGCCGCCGTGCCCCGACGCAGACCCAATGAAAGCGCAACAAACCGGCGCAACAAACGGTGCAACAAACGGCAGAGGGCGCTGCCGGGCACTAATGTGCCCGGCAGCGCCCTCAGGGAGCGGCGGCGCCGCTCAGCCGACACCGGTCAGCAGCACCGGCCCTGCGGATTGGCATCCTGACGGTCCGTCTGGTCACGCCAGAACTCCCGCTCGGTCATCGGCTGGGTGCCCTGGCCGGCTTCGGCATGGTGCGCCAGATACTTCGTGTACGCATCCGCACCCATGACACCGCCCAGGTACCGGGCGAAGCCCCGGAAACCTGCAACTACAGCGTTCATCTGTTCCTCCGCATCAGTGGTGGGCGGACTTCTCGGTCCGGTTGTCCGCCGGCAGCTGATTCCACTGGGCCACGAGCGCCCGCTCGGATGCCGTGGGAACCGGGCCGGCCGGGGCGAAGACACGCGACGGCAGCGCCGGATCCTCGTTGCTGGTGGTGGCCAGGCCGGCCTTGGCATTGCGGAACGCCTTGGACGTGGCAAGCAGGGCCGCCGTGATGACAATGATGCTGAGCACCACGAAGATGACCGAGAGCCAGCCCTGGATCGCGGTGTTGCGGATCACGGCTTCCATCGCCGGGACGGTCTTGGCCGTGCCGAAGGAGGTTTTGCCCTCCTCGAGTGCCTTGGAGAAGGCGGCGTTGTTGGCGAAGTAGCCGACGGCCGGAGTGGAGGAGAAGATCTTCAGGTAGCTGGCCGTGATGGTCACGACGGCTGCGAAGGCCATCGGGATCGCCACGATCCAGAGGTACTTGAAGGAACCCTTCTTCGCCGCGATGGCCAGGCAGACGGACAGTGCAATGGCGGCCAGCAGCTGGTTGGCGATGCCGAACAGCGGGAAGAGCGTATTAATGCCGCCCAGCGGGTCCGTGACGCCCATCAGCAGCACGGCGCCCCAGGCACCGACCATGACTAGGGTGCAGAGCCAGGCGCCGGGACGCCAGGAGTGCTCCTTGAACTTCGGCACGAAGTTGCCGATCGAGTCCTGCAGCATGAAGCGGGCAACGCGCGTGCCGGCGTCGACCGCGGTGAGGATGAACAGCGCCTCGAACATGATGGCGAAGTGGTACCAGAAGCTCATCATGGCGGTGCCGCCGATGAACTGCTGCATGATGTGGGCAAGGCCCACGGCCAGTGTCGGGGCGCCGCCGGTGCGGGAGACGATGCTGTCCTCGCCGACGTTGGCAGCCGTCTCGGCGAGCATGTTCGGGCTGATGTTGACGCCGGACAATCCGAGGCTGTTGACCCAGGCGGCCGCGGTTTCCACGGTGCCGCCGGTGAGGGCTGCCGGGGAGTTCATTGCGAAGTAGAGCCCGCGGTCAATGGAGATCGCCGCGACGAGGGCCATGACGGCCACGAAGGACTCCATCAGCATGCCCCCGTACCCGATGTAGCGGGTCTGGCGTTCTTTTTCGATCAGCTTCGGTGTGGTGCCGGAGGCGATCAGGGCGTGGAATCCCGAGAGCGCGCCGCAGGCGATGGTGACGAAGAGGAACGGGAACAGGGAGCCCGGGAAGACGGGACCGTTGTCGCGGCTGGCGTATTCGCTGAAGGCCGGGACGGTGATTTCCGGGCGGACCACGATGACGGCCAGGGCCAGCATCACGATGACGCCGATCTTCATGAAGGTGGAGAGGTAGTCACGCGGGGCCAGGAGCAGCCAGACCGGCAGGATGGCGGCGATGAAGCCGTAGATGATGATGGCCCAGGCGATGGTGACCTTGTCCAGCGTGAAGAGGGCGTCGCCCCATTCGGTGGCGGCGACGAGGCCGCCGCCGATGATGGCGGCCATGAGCAGCACGAAGCCGATCAGCGACACTTCCATGATCTTGCCGGGGCGGATGAAGCGCAGGTAGATGCCCATGAAGAGGGCGATCGGGATGGTCATGCCGACGGAGAAGACACCCCACGGGCTCTCGGCCAGGGCGTTGACGACGACGAGGGCCAGGATGGCGACAATGATCACCATGATGAGCAGGGTGGCGATCAGCGCGGCGGTGCCGCCGATGACGCCGAGTTCCTCGCGGGCCATCTGGCCCAGGGAGCGTCCGCCGCGGCGCATGGAGAAGAACATCACGACGTAGTCCTGGACTGCTCCGGCGAACACGACACCGATGATGATCCAGATGGTGCCGGGGAGGTAGCCCATCTGGGCCGCGAGGATCGGGCCTACCAGGGGTCCGGCGCCGGCGATGGCGGCGAAGTGGTGGCCGAACAGGACGTTGCGGTCCGTCCGGACGTAGTCCTTGCCGTCGGCCTTGTACTCCGAGGGGGTGGCCCGGCGGTCGTTCGGCTTGAGCAGGAAGCGCTCGATCACCTTGGAGTAGAAGCGGTAGCCGATCAGGTAAGTACACACGGCTGCGAACACGAACCAGATGGCGTTGACCGTTTCACCGCGGACAATCGCGAGCATGAACCATGCCACGGCGCCCAGCAGGGAGATTGCCGCCCAGATTGCGATCTTGGTTGGCGTCCATTTGCGCTCTTCGGCCTCGCGCACGGACTCGTCCACGGCTGTGGGCGGCAGGGCCGGGTCCGGCGTTATGCCGTCCTCGACCAGTAAGTTTTTAGACGTGCCATCTGGCATTGTGCCCATGTCTCCTCCTTGAGAAACCCAACCGGGCAAATCCACCTGACAGAAGTGCCCCAAGGCACCCTACCAACGACGGCGATCCATGGATACGGTTTTGCGCCGGACGGTCCCGCGGAGACGGTGAACGGTCGGGCCAACGCGCCGAGCGGCGGGACCGTAACTGCTGCCGGATGCTTCCCGCAGGTACCCGGGTACCGGCGGACTTCAGACGGACGGGCCGGCCAACTGCATGAGCCGGGCCTCGCAGAGGTCAAGCCACCGCACCTCGGCCTCGGTCTGGAAGATGAGCGAATCCAGCACCAGCAGCCGGGCGGTGTCCGTGGACCGGTGCTGGGATGCCGTATCGCGGCGGGCCTTGGTGTAGTCCTGCAGGGCCCGGATGGACACGGCGCGCTGGGCATGGATGGCTGCGCCGACGTCGACGCCGGGCAGCGTCAACCCGAGGGCGAGCTTGATGGCCAGTTCGTTCCGGGGTGGGCTGGTCCGCGGAACCGGTGAGGTGAACCAGGTGCGGACTTCGGCGCGTCCCTCGGGGGTGATGGTGTAGACCACGTGGCCCTCGCCGTCGGGGCCCTCCTTGCGGACAAGGCCGTCGCGCTCCAGGCGATCAAGGGTCGTGTAGACCTGCCCGATATTGAGGGGCCAGGTGGATCCGGTGCGGTCCTCGAATTCGATCCGCAGCTGGTAGCCATAGCGTGGCCGGTCCTGCAGGAGAGCCAGGAGGCTGTGACGGATGGACATAATGCTCCCGGAGGGTAGCGGGACGACAGCATACACGCGCCCCAAGACGCGTGTATACCGCGTATGGAATTACACTACAGTCATTCGTGACGCCGAAGCAATTCGGATATGCCTTAACTGGAATACCTTTTACAGAACCAGCAGGATCTTTCCCACATGGTCACCGGAGTCGAAGTACCTGTGCGCGGCAACGACCTGCTCCAGCGGGAAGGTCTTTGCCACCAGCGGCCGGATCCTACCGTCGGTCAGCAGCGGCCAGACCGCGTCGCGGACCGCGTCCATGATCACGGCTTTCTCCCCAGCGGGCCGCGGGCGCAACGCCGTCGCGATGATCGCGGCGCGCTTGCTCAGCAGCTTGCCCAGATCCAGTTCACCCTTGGCCCCGCCCTGCAGCCCAATCACCACCAGCCGCCCATAGTCCGCCAGCGCGTCCACGTTCCGCGTGAGGTACTTGGCCCCGACGACGTCGAGGATGACGTCCGCGCCCTTGCCCCCGTTCTGCGCACGCAGGCTCTCCGGGAAGTCCTCCTCGGCGTAGTTGATGGCAATGTCGGCACCAAGGAAGGCCTTGGCGGTGCCGACCTTCTCTGCCGTTCCTGCCGTGGTGGCGACGACGGCGCCAAAGGCTTTCGCGAGCTGGATGGCCATCGTGCCGATGCCGCCCGTTGCCCCGTGGATGAGGACGGTCTCGCCCGGCTGCAGCTGCGCCGTCATGATCAGGTTGGAATAGACCGTCGCGGCCACTTCCGGCAAGGAGGCGGCGGTGACGAGGTCGATGCCGTCAGGGACCTTCAGGACCTGCCCGGCCGGAACGGCCACCTGCTGGGCGTAGCCGCCGCCAGCCAGGAGGGCGACGACCTTATCCCCCACGGTGAACGGCTTGGTGACGCCGGGCCCGAAGCCGGCGATCCGGCCCGAGACTTCCAGGCCGGGAATGTCGGAGGCACCGGGCGGGGGCGGGTAGTAGCCCTTGCGCTGCTGGACGTCGGCGCGGTTGAGACCCGCGGCGACGACGTCGATCAGCACCTCGCCGGCGCCGGGCACCGGGGAAGGGACCTCGCGGACCACCAGGGCCTCGGGTCCGCCCGGCTCTGAAATGTAGACGGCCTTCATGGAGAACTCCCGATTCCTAACTAAACTTGCTGCAGCTCCCTGCAGGGATGCGCCTGCGGCACACCATATCCGAAGCGCCTTCTCCCAGCGTAGGCGGAGGAGTTACCCGTGTCCGCGAGCGTGACCGCGTTTTTTGTTGCTGCCGACTGCCTATGAAACACTACTCGTTAGGGAAGGTTGTCCGAGCGGCCGATGGAGCTGGTCTTGAAAACCAGTGTGCGGTAACCCCGTACCAAGAGTTCGAATCTCTTACCTTCCGCGAATAATGCCCCTGGTTCCGCTGTTACGGCGGAACCAGGGGCATTTTTGCGTGCCGGGCCGGCTATCGAGGCGGAGCCGATCAGCCGAGCCCATTGAAACCGTCGGTGCCCGGGAATAGTCTCTCTGTGTTTCCACCACCCCAATGAATCCGTCGGCCTGCCAGCACGACCCGGGGCCGCAGAGCACAGAAGGAGCCCACTATGCCTACACCGGACCACACGAACGGCGCGCCGTGCTGGATCGACCTGATGACCTCCGACACCGGAAAGGCCAAAGCCTTCTACGGGGAGCTATTTGGCTGGACCTTCGAGACGGGCGACCAGGAGAAGTATGGGGGGTACATCATGGCGGCGAAGGACGGCCAGCCCGTTGCCGGCATGATGCAAAAGGACGAGACCATGGCGGGCATGCCGGACATCTGGAGCACATACCTGCGCTCGGAGGACGCGGCGGCCACCACGCAGGCTGCGGCCCGGCACGGCGGACAGGTCTATCTGGAGCCCATGGACGTTCCCGACCAGGGCCGCATGGCGATGATCGCCGATGCCACCGGGGCTTCCATCGGCGTGTGGCAGCCCGGCGAAATGAAGGGCTACGGGCTCGCGGCTGAACCCGGCACCCCCGCGTGGCATGAACTCCACACCAAGGACTACGGCGCCGCGGTGAAGTTCTACCAGGACGTGTTCGGCTGGGACACCGAAGTCATGAGTGACACGCCTGATTTCCGCTACACCACCCTGGGCGCCGGAGATGCCGCCAAGGCCGGGATTATGGACGCCGCGGGCTACCTCCCTGCAGAGGTCCCGTCCAACTGGCAGGTCTACTTCGCGGTTGCGGACGCTGACGCCGCCATCGAAAACGCAGTGTCCATGGGCGCCCAGGTGATTGACGGGCCGGAGGACAGCCCGTTCGGACGGCTGGCCACGCTGGCCGACCCCACCGGCGCCATGTTCAAAATCATTGCGGATACGGCGCAGTCAGGTGCTGATGCCAGGCCGCAGGGCACGTGAGCGTCCCGCTGACCTGAGGAACAACTGAGGAGAAACTTCGGGAAATCCTTCCGTAAAACTGCCCCCGGGAATACCGGCCAACCGCTTCAAAAAGCGGTTACTGGCCGGTATTCTTTTGCCATGCCCGCCGCCTCCGCGCCGGGCCGGCTCAAACTGACGCAGGTCAGAAGTTTAACCAACTCCGTCGCTGGGGCGCACCGTTGGGGGCCCGTGACGGCTGTGACGCGTTCCGCTGGGGGACGTCTCGCCGAATGCACATGCAAGACACACCGTGTTCATTCACCCCTGTTTTGATGTGCCGGGACCCGCTTGACCAGGAGCGGGGACCGGCGGTCCGCGGCATCACGCGGGCACCTTCCACCCAGCCCTTACCCGGGCACGTAATGAGAGTTAGAGCGGATGAAACACATTCCTTGGAAGACCGCGCTGGGCACAGCGCTGTCGGCGGGGCTCATCGCAGCCCCGCTGGCGGCCGTGCCGGCGTTCGCCGTGGAGTTCTCCCCGGCCGCGGCTGGCAGCTCGCCAGTGATCATCAACGAGGCGTACCTCAGCGGCGGCAGCCCCGGAGCCGCCTTCAAGAACAAGTTCGTCGAGCTGTACAACACCTCCGACGCCCCGGTCCCGCTGGACGGCTGGTCCCTCCAGTACCGCAACGCGCCAGGGTCCGGCCTCCCGAGCACTGTCGTTGCCCTCACCGGTACCATCGCGGCCAAGGGCCACTATCTGCTCAAGGGCGGGAGCAACGGCACAGTCGGGCTGGACCTGCCCGCCGCTGACGCCTCCGCCGGCGGTTTCAACCCTGCCGTCGCAGGCGGAACCATCGTGCTGGCCAAGCAGGCAACGGCTGTAACAGATCTCGCCACCGGCTCCGTCGTCGAACCGGCGAATGTGGCCGACCTCCTCGGCTACGGCAGTTCACTGACCTTCGAAACCGTGGCGGCCAAGGCCCCTTCCGGCACCGGAGACGTCAAGAGCCTCAACCGCAGCAACGGTGTTGACAGCAACAACAACTCCGCCGATTTCAGCCTCAACGCCACGATCACCCCCAAGGCCCCGAACGGTGCAGCGACCCCGGTCGATCCTCCTGTCGATCCCGGCCCCGTCATTCCCCCGGCAGCCAGGACCATCGCCGAAATCCAGGGCGACGGCGTCGCGAGCCCGCTCGTCGGGACCTCGGTCAGCACCCGCGGGAAGGTCACCGCGACATTCCCCACCGGCGGCTTCGCGGGCTACTACATCCAGACCCCCGGCACCGGCGGAGACCTCACCCCGGCCAACCACACGGCATCGGACGCCATTTTCGTCTTCTCGGCCGCCACGGCCGGTTCCGTGCAGATCGGCGACTACGTCGAGGTCACGGGCGCCGTCAGCGAATACTTCGGCATGACCCAGGTGACTGTCACCGGCGCCGCGGGCCTGTTGAAGCTCACCGAGGCCGTCCCCGAGGTCAAGGCCACCGGCTTTGCCCTCCCGGCCGAGGAGGCCTTCCGCGAAGCGCTCGAAGGCATGCTGCTGACCCCGCAGGGACCCGTCACGGTCACTGACAACTACTCGCTGAACCAGTACGGCGAAATCGGTCTGGCCGGAGGCGCCACCCCGCTGGAGCAGCCCACCGCCGTTGCGCCGTACGGCTCCGCCGAATACACCGCCACCGTCGCCGCCAATGCCGCCCGCGGCATCAAGCTCGACGACGGCGCCACCACCAACTTCCTCAAGGACGCCGGTACCCAGGCCCTGGAATTGCCGTACCTGACCGCGGCGGACCCCGTCCGCGTGGGCGCACCGGTGAGCTTCAAGACCAACGTGGTGCTCAACTTCGCGAACGGCGCCTGGAAGTTCCAGCCGCTGACCCACCTGACCCCCGCCAATGCGGAGGCCGTCCAGCCCGCCAGCTTCGGCTCGACCACCCGCACGGAGGCCCCGGCGTCCGTGGGAGGCAACCTCAAGATTGCCTCGTTCAACGTGCTGAACTACTTCCCCACCACCGGTGACCAGCTCACCGGATGCACGTACTACACGGACCGCGCCGGCAACCCGATCACCGTCCGCGGCGGCTGTGACGCCCGCGGCGCGGCCAACGCGGAGAACCTCCAGCGCCAGCAGGACAAGATCGTCGCCGCCATCACCAAGTCCGGCGCCGACGTCGTGTCCCTGATGGAAATCGAAAACTCAGCGCAGTTCGGCAAGGACCGTGACGACGCCCTGGCCAAGCTGGTCGATGCCCTGAACATCGCCACGCCGGGGATCTGGGACTACGTCCGCACTCCCGCCAACGCACCCCCGCTGGCCGACGAGGACATGATCCGCACCGCCTTCATCTTCAAGAAGTCCGCAGCGGAGCCGGTGGGCGACTCCATCATCCACAACGACACCGTCGCGTTCGCGAATGCCCGCAAGCCGCTGGCCCAGGTCTTCAAGCCGGTCGGCGCCGCCGATGACAAGAAGTTCATCGCGATCGCCAACCACTTCAAGTCCAAGGGCTCAGCCGCCACCCCGGAGGACACCGACCAGGGCCAGGGCGCCTCGAACCTCGCCCGCACCGCGCAGGCCCAGTCCCTCCTCGCCTTCTCCAACGAGCTGCAGACCGCCAAGGGCACCGACAAGGTCTTCCTGATCGGTGACTTCAACGCCTACGCCAAGGAAGACCCGATCAACGTCTTCACGGCCGCGGGTTACGTCAACCAGGACGAAAAGGCCCGGAACGCCGATGGTTCCGCCAAACACTCCTACCTCTTCGGTGGCCTGGTGGGCTCGCTGGACCACATTCTCGCCTCACCGGGGGCCGACGCCGTCGTCACCGGCGCCGACATCTGGAACATCAACTCCGTGGAGTCCGTGGCCCTGGAGTACAGCCGGTACAACAACAACGTGACCGACTACTACGCTCCGGACCAGTTCCGGGCCAGCGACCACGATCCGGTGGTGGTGGGGCTCGACCTGCCCTCCACTCCCGCCAGCGTGGAGCTGAACTTCCTGGGCATCAACGACTTCCACGGCCGGATCGATTCCAACACCGTGTTCTTCGCGGGAACCATCGAGAAGCTGCGGGCCGCGGCGGCCCCCGGCGCCACGGCATTCCTCTCTGCCGGCGACAACATCGGCGCCTCGCTGTTCGCGTCGGCCGTTGCCAGGGACCAGCCGACCATCGATGTGCTGAACGCCCTGGAACTGCGGACCTCCGCCGTGGGCAACCACGAGTTCGACGGTGGCTGGGCCGACCTGCGCGACCGCGTCATCGCGGGCGGCAGCAACGCCAAGTTCCCCTATCTGGGCGCCAACGTCTACCAGAAGGGCACCACCGAGTCGGTCCTGCCGGAGTACACCGTGCTCGACATGAACGGCGTGAGGGTCGCCGTGATCGGGACGGTCACGCAGGAAACGCCGTCGCTGGTCACCCCTGCCGGCATCGCCGACCTCGAATTCGGCGACCCCGTCGACGCCATCAACCGCGTCGCCGCGAAGCTCAAGGCGGACAACCTGGCCGACGTGATTATTGTGGAAAACCACGACGGAGCCGGTTCCGGTGTACCCGAAGGCTCCACCCTGGAGCAGGAAGTCGCCGCCGGCGGCCCCTTCGCCAGGATGGTCACCGAGGTCACCCCGGATGTCGCCGCGATCTTCAACGGCCACACCCACAAGCAGTACGCGTGGAATGCCCCGGTTCCCGGCGTTGAGGGCAAAACCCGCCCGATCGTCCAGACCGGAAACTACGGCGAGTTCATCGGCCAGATCCGGCTGACCATCGACACGGCAACCATGGCAGTCACCGGCTACACGGCCGGCAACGTCAAGCGCACCAGCTCGGCCGACCAGCCGGCTGACGTTCTCGTCCGCGACTACCCGCGGGTCGCCGCCGTCAAGACCATCGTTGACAAGGCCCTGGCCGACGCGGCAGTGGTCGGCAACCAGCCGGTCGGCTCGGTGAGTGCGGACATCACCACGGCGTTCACGCCGGCCAGCGCCACCACCCCGGCAACACGAGATGACCGAGCCAGCGAGTCCACCCTGGGCAACCTGGTCGCGGATTCCCTGGTGGATTCACTCAGGGCCCCGGACCTGGGCGGCGCCGAGATCGGCGTCGTCAACCCGGGCGGCCTGCGCAACGAGCTGTACTACGCGCCGGACGGGACCATCACCTACGCCGAGGCCAACGCGGTCCTGCCGTTCGTCAACAATCTGTGGACCACCTCGCTGACCGGCGAGCAGTTCAAGACGCTCCTGGAACAGCAGTGGCAGACCAACCCGGACGGCACGGTTCCCAGCCGCGCCTACCAGCAGCTCGGCCTGTCCCAGAACGTCAATTACACCTACGACGCCGCCCGCGCCGCCGGTGACCGGATCACCTCGATCCGGGTCAACGGCGCACTGATCGACCCGGCACAGTCCTACCGGATCGGAACGTTCAGCTTCCTGGCAACGGGCGGCGACAACTTCCGCGTCTTCACGTCCGGCACCAACACCAAGGACTCCGGACTCGTGGACCGGGACGCGTGGATCAAGTACCTGCAGGCCCAAAGCCCGGTCTCGCCGGACTTCGCCCGCCGCTCCGTTGCCGTGGTGAACACCACGGCCGCCGAGGTCAAGGGCGGGGACGCCATCACCCTGACCGTCTCCAAGCTGGACCTCACCTCACTCGGCAGCCCGGTGAACACGTCGCTGCGCGCCGAGTTCACGGATGCGGACGGCACCGTCACCGTCCTGGGCACGGTTCCGGTTTCCGCCGGCGCCGCCACGGTTCAGGTGGCGGTTCCTGCCGGCGCCGCAGCCGGCACGGGCACCCTGGTGCTCACCGCCGTCGAGTCCGGAACCGTGGTGAAGACGGCCGTCCTGGTCGCAGCCAGCGTTCCGGTCCCGCCGACATGCACCGCCCCGGTCAAGCCGAAGCGGTCCGCGGACCTCGTGGGCCAGGCAAACTACGGCAAAGCAATGGCCGCCTACCGCCACTGCCTCAAGGGCTAGTTAGCCCCGGAGCCCCGCACCAGTGAGCATGCCCTCCCCCGGGCTGCAGCATTGGACATATAGCCCATATGTCCAACGCTCAGCCCGGACGGAGGGCATGCCCATTTTTCGGGGACGCGGACGGAGGGCATGCCCATTTTTCGGGCACGCGCGGGCCGCACTCAGCTAGCGTCCGAGGATGGCCCGGGCAATCTCGTCGGCGTCCCGCAGGGTGCGCTGGCCGCTGCGGTACACCGGACCGCTCTTCTGCCGGGCCTCGGCCGCGATGGCGGTTCCCCACTGCACGGCGGACAGCTGCAGTCCCAGGACATACAGGCCCTCGGTCACCGAGCCGTTCGCGCCCAGCGGCCGGTACGGATGCGGCGCCACGTCCAGCCCGGACGTCGGTACCGGCGTCCCTTCCACCGTCATCATGAGCCGCGGCCGGACCAGGCCTTCGGCGAGCAGCTGCTCCAGCAGGGGCGACTCGTTGACCGGGACCTTGTTGGCCGGCGCCAGCGCCTCGACCATGGCCACGGCCTGTACGACTTCCCCGAGACCGTCTTCCGCGCTGTTCCCCACCCAGGGTGAGACCGCCGTGAAGGTCCCTGCCTGGCGGTCCACGCCGAACTTCGGGTCCGGGCCGACGAATCGGACGACTCCGGCGCTGACCAGGGCAGCGAGCTGTTGGGACCGCAGCGCGGGCGGACCGCTGGCCAGGCCTTCCACGAAGGATTCGAACCAGCCGCGCAGGCCCGCGACCCACGATTCATCGGTGATCCCGCCGTCCGCGACGGCTGTCTTCAGCACGGCCCGGCCGTGGTGCAGGGCGCCGATGGTCATCTTCACCGGGTCGTCCTCGCCGAGGGCGGAACGCCGCGCGTCGTCGAGCAGATAGTCGACGACGGCGTTGTCGAGTTCCGCGCGGGTGGCGAAGGACCTCCCGGCCAGCGGTGCCGCGAGTCCCAGCAGATTGAGCCGGTGGGCGGGACGGACGTGAATTTCCAGCACGTCGTCGACCACATCGTCCCATTTCGCGGCGGAGTGCGCGTGCGGATGCAGGGCCTCGTCCAGCGCCTTCAGGAACTCCTTCGGTCGGGTCAGGACGGCGCCGGGCTGCGAGCGCGCCAGCGTCGAGTAATAGGCCCAGAGGGCGTCGCGGTGCAAGAGCGGCCAGATGTCATGGTCGAAGGCAGGCCGGATTCCCGACTCCGCGAATTTCGCCACGGCGCTTTCGGTGCAGTACCTCAGCGTCACCGCCTCGGGGTAGTAGCCGGCCAAAGTCGCCTTGGCCCGGTACGGCGTGCCGCGCCGGGAGGCCGCGATGATGAGCGGTTCGCGGCCCGAGGGAAGGTAGCTGAGTCCGCCGTTCTCGCCGGGCAGGAACTGTCCGCCGCGGCCTTCGGTCAGCTGGCCCATTGCATCGAAAAAATTCAGGCCCATGCCGCGCACCAGCACCGGTTTGACCGCCGGCACCAGGGCCCAGTCGACGTCGGCCGGAGCCGCCGGAGGCAGGTACAGCAGCCCGAATTCCTCCGCCGCCGCCTGGAGGTCGCGCTGTTCGGGGTTGAGCCGCGCTTCCAGGTGGCCGAGGGCCAGGACCACGGCATCGACGGTGAGGACCGCGCCGTCGGCCAGTCCGACGTCGAACCGCACGCGGCCGTCGTTCCCCGGCCCGGGCGTGGCGGCATGGCGGACGGAGGTCGCCGTCGTGTCGTGGAAGTCCACCGTCGCGCCGGCCGGGAGGCGGGACAGCAGCGCGTCCAGGGTGGAGCGCAGGTAGCGCCCGTACAGGGCCCGGCTGGGGAAGTCCGCGGACCCCAGCCCGGAGAGTTCGACGCGGTCCTCGGCGGTGAGAGAGGGGTGGGGCTGGTGCTGCTGCAGTTCACGCCAGCGGTCGAAGGTGTTGCCGGCGAGCGGCCGCGCGAGGTCGGGGTCCTCGGGGATGACCGTGGGATAGAACGACTGCGTGTTCATCAGGTACAGCCGGGACTGGCCGGGCTGCCAGACGTGTCCCGGACCCGCGGGATAGGGGTCGATGACATCAATGTGCAAGGTGGCGTCCGGTCCGGCGGGCACCCAGTTGGCCAGCAGCCGCTCCAGTGCGCTCGTGCCCCGGGGGCCGGCGCCAATCACTGCCGTCCGGATGCTCTGCGATATGCCCACGGCATCCAGCGTATCCGCTACGGGCACACCGCCCCGACCTGCCTGATGTCCCCGGGACGGGTTCCGCGGGGCTTCGGCTTGACTTGCTACTGGCGCGCCGATGTTGCTTGGATGGAAAAATGACCACCGCTGAAGCTGTTCCCCCGCCCGAGTCCGACCGTCCCGCCGCGGACGCCGCGGACACCGCGCCCGAACCCGTTGACGAGAACATCTGGCTTGAGGAGATCTACGGCGAGGAACAGCTGGCCTGGGTCCGGGAGCAGAACGCCCGGACCGAGGAGCTGCTGGAGGACGCGGAGTACACCGCGCTGGAAGGCAGCATCCTGGAGGTGCTGGACTCCACCGACCGGATCGCCATGGTGGGCAAGCACGGCGACTGGTACTACAACTTCTGGAAGGACCGGGGCAACCCGAAAGGCCTGTGGCGCCGGACCAGCTGGGACAGCTACCGCGGCGGGGCTCCGGAGTGGGACGTCCTGCTGGACGTGGACGCGCTGGCCGCGGCCGAAGGCGAGGAGTGGGTTTTCCACGGCGCCAACTTCCTGCGCCCGGCCGCGGGTGAACCGCACCGGCTGGCGCTGCTGGCGCTCTCCCCCGACGGCGGCGACGCGAACCGCTACCGCGAGTTCGACGTCGAGTCCCGCAGCTTCGTGGATCCGGCCGCCGGCGGCTTCGACCTGCCGACCGCGAAGGGCAACGCCTCCTGGCTCGACGCCGACACCCTGCTGGTCTCCTCCACCGCCGAAGGCCTGCCTGCCACCACGTCCTCCTACGCCCGGACCGGCGTCAAACTGCGCCGCGGCGGAACCCTGGCCACGGCGGAACGGCTGTTCGAAATCCCCGAGGACCACATGATGGCCCTCGTGGCGCATGACTCCACGCCGGGATTCGAGCGGACCTTTGCCGTGGACTGGATCAGCTTCTTCGAGAGGACCACCTCGGTGCTGCGCGACGGCCGGTGGGTTCAGCTCGACGTGCCGGTGGACGTCAACCTCAGCTCGCACCGCGACTGGCTGCTGTTCCGGCCGCAAAAGGACTGGACCGTCGGCGCAACGACCCACCCGGCAGGATCCCTGCTCGCCGCACCCTTCGAGGATTTTCTGGCCGGCGGCCGGGAACTGTCCGTGCTGTTCGCCCCGGATGACCACACTTCCCTGCAGTCCTGGAGCTGGACGCGGGATTTCCTGCTGCTGAACCTGCTCCGCCACGTCTCCTCGGAGATCCGGGTCCTCGATCCGCAGGTGCCCGGGACGGACACCGCCTGGGCCTCCACCGTGCTGGACGCCTGCCCGCCGCTGCACGACGTCAACGCCTACGCCGTCGACGACGAGGACACTGCCACCGGCTCGGACGACGACACGGACGACGACGGTACCGACGGCGCCGCACCGGTAGCCGACGAGGAGGCTCCCGGCGCGGGGAACGACTTCTGGCTCGTGGCCACCGGTTTCACCACGCCCAGCACCCTCACCCGCGGCACCCTCAGGCGCACCGCCCGGGGCGGTGTGGACAGCACGCACGAAGTGATCCGGACCTCGCCGTCGTTCTTCAACGACGACGCCTACGAGGTCCAGCAGCACTTTGCCGTGTCCAAGGACGGCACCCGCGTGCCGTATTTCCAGGTGGCGTCCCGCGAAGTTGTGCTCGACGGCCAGAACCCCACACAGCTGTCCGGCTACGGCGGCTTCGAGGTCTCCCGGACCCCCGCCTACAGCGGCGCGGTCGGCCGCGCCTGGCTGGAACGCCGCACCCAGGAATCCGCCGGGCATGAGGGGGAAGCCGCGCACACCCGCGGCGGCGTCTACGTCGTGGCCAACATCCGCGGCGGCGGCGAATACGGACCCTCGTGGCACCGGGCGGCGCTGCAGGAGAAGCGGCACCGGGCCTACGAGGACTTCGCCGCCGTGGCCGCAGACCTGATCTCACGCGGCGTGACCTCCCGCGAGCGGCTCGGCTGTGTCGGTGGATCCAACGGGGGCCTGCTGGTGGGGAACATGCTCACCAGCTACCCGGAGCTCTTCGGGGCCGTCTCCTGCGGGGTCCCGCTGCTGGACATGCGCCGCTACTCCAAACTGTCCGCCGGGTACTCCTGGATTGCCGAATACGGCGATCCGGACGTTCCCGACCAGTGGGACTTCATCAAGACGTTCTCCCCGTACCACCTGCTCAGGGACGGGGTGGACTACCCGGAGACGTTCATCTGGACGGCCACCTCGGACGACCGCGTGGGCCCGGTCCAGGCGCGGAAGATGGCCGCCCGCATGCAGGCGATGGGCATCCCCAACGTCTGGTTCCACGAGGCACTGGAAGGCGGCCATGCCGGCGCGTCGGACAACCGGCAGGCCGCGGCGCTGCAGAGCCGCAGCCAGCACTTCCTCTGGCGGGCCCTGGCCGGCCGGGGCGCCTGAGCCGGCCCTCCCCCGGAAGAGCTACGCGGGGTCACCCAGCCCCCTGCGGCGGCCCGGGACGGGACGGAAGTGACTCCGCGTTGCTCGTTTTGCACTGCATGGCCCCTTCTGCGTATCCTTGGTTGGCTAGTTAATAGCAATTGGAGACGTGCCAGAGCGGCCGAATGGGCTTCACTGCTAATGAAGTGTGGGGCACAACTCCACCGGGGGTTCAAATCCCCCCGTCTCCGCGTTTGGCCCCGGTCCCTGGACCGGGGCCTTTTGCGTACCGGGCGTGTCCGGTTGCCGGACACGGACCCCATTCCGGCGGCCCGGATGGCAGGATAAGCCCATGTCGAGCAACAGCGCGTTGGACGCGATCATCGTAGGCGGCGGCCACAACGGCCTGGCAGCGGCCGCATATCTGTCCAAAGCCGGCCGGAAGGTCCTGCTGCTGGAGAAGCTGGAACACCCCGGCGGTGCCGCCGTGTCCGCCCAGGCGTTCGACGGCGTCGACGCGCGCCTCTCGCGGTATTCCTACCTCGTGAGCCTGCTCCCGCAGCAGGTCATCGACGACCTGGGCCTGCGCATCCGGCTGGCCCGGCGCCGGTATTCGTCCTACACCCCCGACCCGCATGACGGCGGGAGCGCCCTGCTGATCGACAACGGGGATGCCGCGGCCACCGCGGCGTCCTTTGCCGCCGTCGGGGCTTCTGCCAGCGAATTCCATGCCTTCACCGAGTTCTACGCCGGCTGCCGCCGCCTCACCGAGGCGCTCTGGCCGACCATGACGTCCCCGCTGCCGACCCGCTCCGAGGCCCGGGCCCTCGCGGCCGGCGCCGGAGCGGCGGAGGCGTGGGACGCCATGATCGAACGGCCCCTCGGGGATTCCATCGCCCGGTCGCTGCAGCACGACCTGGTCCGCGGCGTGGTGCTGACCGACGCCCTGATCGGCACCTTTGCCCGGGCCGGCGATGAGGACCTGCAGCAGAACATCTGTTTCCTGTACCACTTGGTAGGCGGCGGGACGGGCGACTGGGACGTTCCCGTGGGCGGGATGGGCGCGGTGTCCGGGGAACTGGAACGCGCCGCCCGTGAGGCCGGGGCGACCATCCTCACGTCCGCGGAGGTCACCGCCGTCCGCCCGGGAGGTGTGGTCAGCTACCGGCACGACGGGGCAGAGCACACGGCCACCGCGTCCTGGGTCCTCGCCAACGTGGCCCCGGTGGTGCTGGACCGGCTCAGGCGCTCCGGGGCTTCCGGCGGAGCCGCCCCGAACACCACCCGGAACCCGAACCACCTCCGGGAGGGCGCCCAGGTCAAGGTGAACCTGCTGCTGAAACGGCTCCCCCGGCTGCTGGACCGGAATGTGAGCCCGGAGGCGGCCTTCGGCGGGACCTTCCACATCAACGAGACCTGGTCGCAGCTCGACGCCGCCTACCTCGCCGCCGCGGCCGGAACGGTCCCGGACCCGCTGCCCTGCGAGATCTACTGCCATTCCCTCACGGACCCGACCATCCTGTCCGCGGAGCTGCAGGCCTCCGGGGCGCAGACCCTCACCGTGTTCGGCCTGCACGTCCCGGACCGGCTGATCACAGCGGAAAACAATGACCTGCGCCGGGCGGAACTGCAGGCCGCGGTCCTGAAGTCCCTGAACTCGGTCCTGGCCGAGCCCATCGAGGAGCTGCTGCTGGCCGGTCCGGACGGGCAGCCCTGCATCGAAACCAAAACCACCCTTGACATTGAGCGCGCGGTGGGCATGCCGCGGGGCAACATCTTCCACGGGGGCCTCGACTGGCCCTTCGTCGAGGACGACGCGCCGCTGGACACCCCGGCGCAGCGCTGGGGCGTCGCGACGGATGACCCGCAGCTCCTGCTCTGCGGCTCCGGGGCCCGGCGCGGCGGTGCCGTCAGCGCCATCGGCGGGCACAACGCGGCCATGGCAGTGCTGGCGTCCGGGTCGCCGGGCTCCGGCCCGCGGGGCTCGGGCCGTGCCCCGCAGGGCTGAACCCGGCGCCGCGGCGGCCCGCGCATGAGCAAGCCCGCGCCGCCGGCCGGGACACCGGCGGAGCAGTGGAGTCCACGCCTGGCCCTGCTCGTCGCGGCGACGTTTTTTATGGAGTTCCTGGACGGCACCGTCCTGACCACCGCGATCCCCAGCATCGCGGCGGACTTCTCCGTCCCCTCCGCGGACGTCAGCATCACCATGACCGCCTACCTCCTGACGGTGGCGATGGGGATTCCGCTCAGCGGCTGGCTGGCCGAACGTTACGGCGCGCGGCGGGTGTTCTGCCTGGCAATAGCGACGTTTACGGCGGCCTCGCTGCTGTGCGCGCTCAGCCAGGACCTGACCATGCTGACCCTGAGCCGGGTGCTGCAGGGCGCAGGCGGCGCCATGATGGTCCCGGTGGGCACCCTCGTGGTGCTCCGCGGAACGGCCAAGAAGGACCTGCTCCGCGCCACGGCCTACCTGGTGTGGCCCGGGCTGCTGGCGCCGGTCCTCGCCCCGCTGGTGGGAGGCGCGCTCACCACCTTCCTGTCCTGGCACTGGATCTTCCTGATCAACCTCCCGCTGGGGCTCGCGGCGTTCCTCGCGGCGCTGCGGCTGGTCCCGGGCACCGCCGGTGACCGGACACGGCGGCTGGACTGGCTGGGACTGGCCCTCACGACCCTGGGCGTGGGGTCCGTCGTGGTGGGCCTGGAGCTGGCCGGCGGCCGCGAAGCCGGCGGCCTGGCGGCCGTCAGCATCACCGCCGGGCTGCTGTTCCTGGTCACGGCGGTCTGGTGGATGCGGCGGGCCCGCTCGCCCCTGTTCGACCTCGGGGTCTTTTCCGCCCGGACGTTCCGCGCCACGGCGACCGGCGGGTTCATCTACCGCCTCACCATCAGCGCCGTGCCGTTCCTGCTGCCGCTGATGTTCCAGAACGGCTTCGGCTGGGATCCGCTGCGCGCCGGGGTCCTCGTCGCGGCGGTGTTCGTGGGCAATATCGGGATCAAGCCCGCCACGACCCCGCTCATCCGGCGCTTCGGCTTCAAACCGGTACTGGTCTTCGCGTCGCTGGCCTCGGCGGTGACTTTCGCGCTGTGCGCCCTGCTCGACGCCGGCACCCCGGAGCCGCTGATCTTCGCGTTGCTCGTGGCCAGCGGAGCCTTCCGGTCCATCGGTTTCTCGGCCTACGCCTCGGTGCAGTACGCCGACGTCGTTCCCGCCCAGCTGCCGTCCGCCAACGCCGTCTCCGCCACCCTCGTGCAGCTCGCGACGGCGGCCGGGATCGCCATCGGGGCCCTGCTGATCCGGGTGTACGAGGCTGGAGGCCCCCTGCTGGGCGCAGCGGGGACGGCCGGCGCGGATCCGGCGGCACCGTACCGGGCGGCGTTCCTGGTACTGGCCCTGGTCATGCTCCTGAGCACCCTGGACAGTCTGACGCTGCCCCGCCACGCCGGGGCCGAGGTCAGCCGGCCTGGCCAAGCACCAGCGGCAGCACCGCGCCGGCGCCGGCGAGCCTGAGGGCCCGGCCGGCGACAGTCACGGTCCAGCGGCTGTCGACCAGATCGTCGATCAGCATCACACTCTGGCCCTGGATCCCGGCCAGGGCCGCTTCCAGTTCCGGCCCCACCACGAGGCGGTCCCAGACACCGGCCAGCCGGTAGGCGCTGTTGCCGCCGCGCCCGCCGGTCGGTCCGCCGTGCTCAAGCTGCAGCTGCCCCAGGTACGGGATCCGGCCGATCTCCGAGATGCCCCGGGCCAGCGAGTCCACCAGGGCAGGCTTGCCGCGGGACGGGACGCTGATGATGGCGGCGGGCCGGCCCGCCCCGCTCCAGCCGGGCGTGCGGGGGTCGCCGGCGCCCCACTCGCGCAGCACCTGGACGCAGGCCTGCAGCATGCCGGGGTCCACGGTGCGGTCGGGGGCTCCGGCGGCGAAGGCCTCGCGCAGGGCGCCGCCCCAGCCCAGGTCCGTGAGCCGGGCCAGCGCGCGGCCGCCGGCGACGCTTTCCGCGGGCTTGATCTTGCCCTTGACGGGCACGCCCAGCCGGTCCATGCCGCTGGGCCACTGCAGCCGGGGTTCCAGCGGGACACCGGCGCGGCTCAGCGTCTGGCCCGCGGCTTCGGTGGCCGCGGCGGCAATGTCCGCCGGGAACCACTGCCCGGCGCAGTTGTCGCAGCGGCCGCACGCGCGGGCCGTCTCGTCATCCAGGACCGAGGTGATGTATTCCATCCGGCACCCGGCGGTGTCCTGGTAGATGACCATGGAGTCCTGCTCGTCTACCCGGGCCTCCGCGATCCGGCCGTACCGCTCGGCGTCGTAGATCCACGGCTGGCCGGTGGAACGCCAGCCGCCGCCGACCCGTTCCACGGCGCCGTCGACCGCCAGGACCTTCAACAGCAGCTCCAGCGGGGTCCGGCGCAGGTCCACGCGGGCCTCCAGCGCGACCGTGGACACGGCGGCCCCGGCTTCGGCGAGGGCGGTCAGCACCGCTCCGGCCTTCTCCTCCGACGGCATGGACGCCGTGGCGAAGTACTGCCAGATGTCCCGGTCCTCGGACCCGGGCAGCAGCAGCACGTCGGCGTTGGCGGCTCCACGGCCGGCACGGCCGACCTGCTGGTAGTACGCCACGGGCGAGGACGGCGCCCCGAGGTGCACGACGAACCCGAGATCCGGCTTGTCAAAGCCCATGCCAAGGGCGGACGTGGCCACGAGGGCCTTGACCTGATTGTCCTTGAGCAGCTGCTCGGCGCG
This sequence comes from Pseudarthrobacter ribosi, assembly GCF_055412865.1. Taxonomy (NCBI): domain Bacteria; kingdom Bacillati; phylum Actinomycetota; class Actinomycetes; order Micrococcales; family Micrococcaceae; genus Pseudarthrobacter; species Pseudarthrobacter ribosi. Next base: position 57,604 of record NZ_JBVAYZ010000023.1, read on the forward strand.
TTCCCGGTCCGCGGGGTCGGTGCGTCCGGTGTAGGCGAGCACCTCGTGGCCGGCTTCGGCGAGGAGCCGTGCGGTGTCCTCGGCGGCGGACACCGTCAGGGTGTAGATAATTCCGCTGCCGGGCAGGTCTTTCAGGTGCGTGAGCAGCCAGCCGAGCCGGTCGCGGGAATCCGGCAGCCTCAGCACGCCGAGGCGCAGCGATTCACGGCCCAGGGCGCCGCGGATGGTCAGCACGCCGGCGCCCAGCTGCTCCTCGATGTCGTGGACCACCCGGGAATTGGCCGTGGCGGTGGTGGCCAGCACCGGAACCGAATCCGGCAGCTGGGTGATCAGGTCCGCGATGCGCCGGTAGTCGGGACGGAAGTCGTGGCCCCAGTCCGAGATGCAGTGGGCCTCATCGATGACCAGCAGCCCGGTGCGGCGGATCAGCTCCGGGAGCTGGTTCTCCCGGAACGAGGGATTGGTGAGACGCTCCGGCGAGACCAGCAGGACATCGACCTCATCGGTCGCGAGCTGTTCGCGGACGGTGTCCCATTCCAGCTGGTTGGCGGAGTTGATGGCCACGGCCCGGACCCCGGCCCGTGCCGCTGCGGCCACCTGGTCGCGCATGAGGGCCAGCAGCGGGGAGACGATCAGGGTGGGCCCGGCGCCGCGGCGCCGGAGCAGCAGGGACGAGACAAAGTACACCGCCGATTTTCCCCAGCCGGTGCGCTGCACGACGAGGGCCCGGCGTCCGCCGTCGACGAGGGCCTCGATGGCCTCAAACTGGCCGTCGTGGAACTCCGCGGCCGGGTGCCCGACCAGCTCGCGCAGCACTTCCTGGGCCTGCTCCCGGGTCCCGGCGCCCGCGGCGCCGCCGGCGAGACCTGCGTCTCCGGAGGGATCAGCGGAAGCGGAAAGGACTGCAGCGTTCTGGTTATTGGCCATTGCTTCAGTATCCCAGCCTCCTCCGACAGCAGCGAAGCCACGGGCGCCGCTATGTGGACAATCACAGCGGATACGCCCGCGCTCCGGCGCCAGGAAGCCCCCCGACCGCCCCGTCACGGCACGATCCGGCGGTCCACGTAAGATTCGGCCGTCAACGTAAGATAAGACGCGTGACTATCGACCAGACAAAAACTTTTGACCTCTCGGCCTCCTTCAAGGCCTACGACGTGCGCGGCATTGTCGGCGAATCAATCACCGCCGAAATCGTCGAGGCGGTGGGCGCGGCATTCGTCGACGTCCTGGAGCTGGAGGGCAAAACGGTGCTGGTCGGCGGCGACATGCGCCCGTCCTCGCCCGAGTTCAGCAAGGCCTTTGCCAACGGTGCTGCCCGGCGCGGCGCCAACGTCCAGCTGCTCGACCTCATCTCCACCGATGAGCTCTACTACGCTTGCGGCTCACTCAATGCGGCCGGTGCCACGTTCACCGCCAGCCACAACCCCGCGGAGTACAACGGCATCAAGATGTCCAAGGCCGGCGCCGAGCCGATCTCCTCCGAATCCGGGCTCAAGGAAATCCAGGCCCGCGCCGAGGAGTACCTCAACGCCGGGTCCATCCCCGACGCCCCCGTGCGCGGCCTGATCGGGGTGCACGACGTCCTGAAGGGCTATTCCGAGTACCTCCGCAGCCTCGTGGACCTCCGCGGCACCCGTCCGCTGAAGGTCGTCGTCGACGCCGGCAACGGCATGGCCGGCCTCACCACCCCCGCGGTGCTCGGCGACGCCCTGCTGCCCAAGCTCCCCCTCGAGATCATCCCGCTCTACTTCGAGCTCGACGGCTCCTTCCCGAACCACCCCGCCAACCCGCTGGAACCGGAGAACCTGCGCGACCTGCAGGCCGCCGTCGTCGAGCACGGCGCGGATATTGGACTGGCGTTCGACGGCGACGCCGACCGCTGCTTCGTCATCGACGAAAAAGGCGACCCCGTCTCGCCCTCCGCGATCACCGGCATGGTGGCCCGCCGCGAGATCGGCCGCGCGCAGGGGCTCGGCGAGGCCAACCCCACCGTCATCCACAACCTGCTGACCTCCCGAGCCGTCCCCGAACTGGTGGAACGCCACGGCGGCCGGGCCGTGCGCACCCGGGTGGGCCACTCCTTCATCAAGGCCGAGATGGCCACGGAAGGCGCCATCTTCGGCGGCGAACACTCCGCCCACTTCTACTTCCGCGACTTCTGGAATGCAGACACCGGCATGCTCGCCGCCATGCACGTCCTGGCCGCCCTCGGCGAACAGGACGGTCCGCTGTCCGAACTCGGCCGCGAATACGAGCCGTACCTGTCCTCCGGCGAGATCAACTCGGAAATCGAAGACAAGGCCGGCGCCGTGGAGCGGGTCCGTCTCGACTTCCAGGCCGAGGATGTAGAGGTGGACTACCTGGACGGCAGCACCTTCATCGCCACGGACGGCAACTACTGGTTTAACCTGCGGCCCTCCAACACCGAGCCGTTCCTCCGCCTGAACGTCGAGGCCACGGACCGAGCCACCATGGAGCGTGTCCGCGACCGCGTCCTGGCCCTGGTCCGGGGCTAGAACCGTGTCGGAACGGCCGGCGGAGACCGCCACTGAGACACTTTCTGCGACTGCTGCCGAGACGGCCTCTGGGACCGCCGGGTCTTGGCGCGGCAGCGTCCCGGAATCCAGCGCCACCGACCTGGAGAACCTGCTCGGCACCGGAGTCGGCGCCGCGCAGGAGCAGCTGGAGCGCAACGGCGGATTCCTGCCGTTCGCCCTGGTGGTCGAGAACGACGGCGAGGTCCGGCTGGTGGCCGTCACCCCCGCCGACGCGGCCGAGGGAACGGACGCGGATTTCGACGCGGACTCGATGATCAGCGACCTCACCGAACTGCTCCGCCAGCACCGGGACGAGTTCCGCGCCGCCGCCGTCGTGTGTGACATCACCCTGCTGGAGGAAGCCTCGGACGCGATCCACGTCGCCGCGGAACACCGGGACGGTTCCCTCTTCGCCGCGGTCCTGCCGTACGCCGCGAACCCCGCGACCCGTGAGCTGGAATTCGGCGAGCTCTCCGCGGATACGAACGAGCCCGGCATCTGGGTGGACTAGACCGCCCGTAAACTGGTGTTATGAAGATCAACGCCTTCGCGGATGTGAGCCTGCGCGCCATGATGGTGCTCGCAGCCGCCCCCGACGGCGCACTTCTCACCACGCAGAGCATCGCTGACGCCGTCGCAACGCCGTACAACCATGTCAGCAAGGCGATGGCGAAGCTGCGCGAGCTGGGAATGATCGACGTCGAACGTGGCCGGCACGGCGGCTCCCGGCTCAGCAGCGCCGGCCGCGCCGCCACGGTGGGCCAGTTGCTGCGCCAGCTGGACACCCGCACCGACCCGGCCGACTGCGTCGCCGCCGGCGGGGAGTGCCCGCTCATCAACGAATGCCGCCTCCGCGGAGCCCTCTCCCGGGCCCGCGAGGCTTTCTACCGAGAACTCGACGACATCGTCGTCGCGTCCCTGCCGACGCCCCGGCAGATGGCGCCGGTCTTCCAGGCGATCGGCCTGCGCCCCGGCCTCTGAGCCGGAGCCCCTGCTGCCGCAGGTGCGTCGCGCACCACGCCACGCCCGGGAATCCCCTCGATTTGTCGATGCTTTCTACGCCCTGTAGAACTGAGGTACAAATACTTGCATTTCAAATACGGGTATTTTCGACGGTACCGGTTGCAGACCCCGGGCCACTATCTCAGGAGTCAACATGCTCTCGGACAAGTCCTTCCCCGTCATTGAGGCCACCCTCCCGCTGGTTGGTTCCCGGATCGGCGAAATCACCCCCAAGTTCTACGCCCGCCTGTTCGCGGCGCACCCGGAACTGCTGGACGGGCTCTTCAGCCGCTCGAACCAGCGCAACGGCAACCAGCAGCAGGCCCTGGCCGGAAGCATCGCCGCTTTCGCCACCCACCTGGTGAACAATCCCGGCACCCTGCCGGAGACCGTGCTCGCCCGCATCGCCCACCGCCACGCCTCCCTCGGCATCACCGAACCGCAGTACCAGGTGGTCTACGAGCACCTCTTCGCCGCCATCGCCGAAGACCTGGCCGAGGTCATCACCCCGGAAATCGCCGAGGCCTGGACCGAGGTTTACTGGCTCATGGCGGACGCCCTGATCAAGATCGAAAAGGGCCTCTACGCCCTGCAGGCCAACGGCACGATGTGGAGCCCCTGGAAGGTCGCGGCCAAGACCCCCGCCGGCACCGGCTCCATGACCTTCACCCTGGAACCGGCCGACGACACCCCCGTCACCGCCGCCCTGCCGGGACAGTACGTCAGCGTCAAGGTCACGCTCCCGGACGGCCTGCGCCAGGTCCGCCAGTACTCGCTCTCCGGCGACGCGGGCACGAGCCGCAACTTCACCACCAAGAAGGACGACGGCGGCGAAGTCTCCCCCGTGCTGCATGACACCGTCCGGGTGGGCGACATCCTCGAGATCTCCAACCCCTACGGCGAGATCACGCTCAAGGACGGCGGGGGCCCCGTCGTCCTGGCCTCCGCCGGCATCGGCTGCACCCCGACCGCGTCCATCCTGCGCTCCCTCGCGGAGGCCGGTTCGGACCGCCAGGTTTTGGTCCTGCACGCGGAGAGCGATCTGGAGTCCTGGGCGCTGCGCTCCCAGATGACCGACGACGTCGAGCGCCTGGCCGGTGCCGACCTCCAGGTCTGGCTCGAGCGGCCGGTTGAGGGCACCAGGGAGGGCTTTATGTCCCTGCGCGAAGTGGACCTGCCGGCCAACGCCTCGCTGTACCTGTGCGGACCGCTGCCGTTCATGAAGAGCATCCGCAACGAGGCCATCAACGCCGGCATCCCGGCCACGAAGATCCACTACGAGGTCTTCGGCCCGGACATCTGGCTGGCCAGCTAAGGTACTCATCGATTGCTCCGCAACCGCCCTTTTGAGGGGTCAAAAGGGCCGTTGCGGAGCAACGGATGAGCGTTCGACGGCGGCCCCGCACCTTTCACGGGTGCGGGGCCGTCGTCGTCGTGTCGTGTGCGGGAACGACCCCGCACGGAGTGTCAGGTCGCCGACGGCACTCCGGTGATTGTGTGGCCGAAGCGCAGGAGGTTGCCCGGGTCGTAGCTGGACTTAGCGGCCCTCATCCGCTGCGACAAGCATGGTGGACTCCTGAGCGCTCGCGTGCCGCGAGCAGGTTGGGGGCGCGGCAGCGCACGCGTGGAATGACCCCAGCACCCTCTCCAGTCGGCGGACGGCCCGGCTGATGAATGCGTACGAGCCTAGGGTCACCCCCGCACGCGGTCTAGGGACCTAAGTCCCGGCGGCCGGCTCCCGAGCGAAAGTATTCATCGATTGCTCCGTAGCCGCCCTTTTGAGGGTTCAAAAGGGCGGCTACGGAGCAATCGATGCAAGCACGACGGCGGCCCCGCACCTTTTCGCAAGGTGCGGGGCCGCCGTCGTCGGTTCGGCTGGCTGCTACTGCGCGGCCAGGCGTTCCTTCAGGCCTTCGAGCTCGGAGCGCAGGGCCGCCGGGAGGGAGTCGCCGAACTGGGCGTACCACTCCTCGATGGAGGCCAGCTCGGCCGCCCATTCCTCGGGGTCCACGCGGACGGCATCCTCCACGTGCGAGTGCGTCAGGTCCAGGCCGGTGAGGTCCAGCGAACCGGGCGCCGGCACGTAGCCGATGGGGGTCTCGACGGCGTCCGCCTTGCCCTCGATGCGCTCGATGGCCCACTTGAGGACACGGGCGTTGTCGCCGAACCCGGGCCACGCGAAGCCGCCGTCGGCGGTGCGGCGGAACCAGTTGACCAGGAAGATCTTGGGCAGGCGTTCCTGGTTGGCCTTGGCGGAGAGATTGACCCAGTGGTTCAGGTAGTCGCCCGCGTCGTAGCCGATGAACGGCAGCATGGCCATCGGGTCGCGCCGCAGCACGCCCACCTGGCCGGCCGCAGCCGCTGTGGTCTCCGAGGACAGCGTGGAGCCCATGAAAACGCCGTTGGACCAGGTGCGGGACTGGGTCACCAGCGGGATGGTGGTCTTCCGGCGGCCGCCGAACAGGATCGCGGAGAGTTCCACGCCCTCCGGGTTGAAGTATTCCTCGGCCAGCATGTCGATCTGGGAGATCGGCGTGCAGAAGCGGGAGTTCGGGTGGGCTGCAGGCTGGTCCGAATCAGGCGTCCAGGAGTTGCCCTGCCAGTCGGTCAGGTGCGCGGGAGTCTCTTCGGTCATGCCCTCCCACCAGACGCCGCCGTCGTCCGTGAGGGCCACGTTGGTGAAGATGCTGTGGCCCTTGGCGATGGCGCGCATGGCATTGGGGTTGGTGCCCCAGCCGGTGCCCGGGGCGACACCGAACAGGCCGGCCTCCGGGTTGGTGGCGCGGAGTTCGCCTTCCTTGCCGATCCGCATCCAGGTGATGTCGTCACCGAGGGTTTCGACCTTCCAGCCCTCGATGGTCGGATCCAGCAGGGCGAGGTTGGTCTTGCCGCAGGCCGACGGGAAGGCAGCGGAGATGTAGTAGTTCTTCTTCTCCGGCGAGGTCAGCTTCAGGATGAGCATGTGCTCAGCGAGCCAGCCCTCGTCCCGGGCCATCACTGAGGCGATGCGCAGGGCGTAGCACTTCTTGCCCAGCAGGGCGTTGCCGCCGTAGCCGGAGCCGAAGGACCAGATGGAGCGCTCTTCGGGGAAGTGCACGATCCACTTGTCCGGGTTGCAGGGCCAGACGACGTCGGCCTGGCCGGGGGCCAGGGGTGCGCCCAGTGAGTGCAGGGCGGGGACGAAGAAGGCGTTGGTGGCGGTGATCTTGTCCAGGACCTCGGTGCCGATCGTGGCCATGATGCGCATGGAGGCGACAACGTAGGCGCTGTCCGTAATCTCCACGCCAAATTTGGGATCCTCGGCGTCAAGGTGGCCCATGACGAACGGGATGACGTACAGGGTGCGGCCGCGCATGGAGCCGCGGAACAGTCCGCGCAGCTTCTCCTTCATCTCAGCCGGAGCCATCCAGTTGTTGGTGAAGCCGGCATCGCGTTCCTTCTCGGAGCAGATGAAGGTCTGCTCTTCGACCCGGGCCACATCGGCGGGGTCGGAGAAGGCCGCGAAGGACTGGGGGAACAGCTTCTCGTTCAGGCGGGTCAGTGTCCCCGCGGCAACGAGCTCGTCCGTGAGCCGGGTGTTCTCTTCGTCGGAGCCGTCTACCCAGTGGATCCGGTCCGGCTGGGTCAGTTCAGCTACCTCTTCAACCCATGCCAGCAGGCCAGCATGTGTGGTGGGTGCTTTTTCAAGCAACGGCAGTCGCGCCAGATCTCCCATTACGGTTCCCTTCCTCGGGTTCAGTCGTGTGTCCTAAATGTAGGGCTAGATCACCCCCCGAAATCGGGGTCAGTTGTGGGATGTCCGGGGACGCGGAAATCAAAAACCGCAGAAATACAGGGAATAGATGGTACGAAGTGACCCTATTTTGTGACCAAGGTCACGTAGACCGGTCTAGTCAGGTAGATTACACCCGTTTCGATTTGTCACTACGGCCCCTCCTCGCGTAAAGTAATTCGAGGTTCGGGGAGCGAGAAGTTCCAAGAACAGAAGATGCGCCCATAGCTCAGCTGGATAGAGCGTCTGTCTACGGAACAGAAGGTCAGGGGTTCGAATCCCTTTGGGCGCACTGAGTAAATGATCCGCACCGGTCCGCCGGTGCGGATCATTTTGTTTAACGCCCGACGGCGGGTCGCCCCCGGCACGCCAGGGATTTACTCACGTGGTGTCCAATAACCCGGCCCCCGGCTCGGAGCCGCCGCTACGGGCCGACGGCCCGGCTGATCCTGAGCCGGATGCCGTCGAAGTGGCCGTTGAGCCGCTGCGCTGCGAGAACCTTGTCGCCGGTCGAGACGGCGTCGTAGATCCCCCGGTGCAGGGCCGCCGTTTCCAGCAGGTCGACGTCCTCGGCTCCCCCCAGCTCCACGTGAAGCCGCCGGTACACCTGCCAGAAAACACCGAGCAGACTGACCAGCAGCGCGTTGTTGAGTGGTTCGAACAGCCTCCGGTGGAAGTCCGCGTCCGCATCGACGAAGTTCGCGCCGGCGCCGGCCAGCTCCTCCATCCGGAGCACGGATTCCTCGACCGCCGTCAGGTGCTCCGGAGTCATCAGGTCCATGGCGGCAGCAATCAGCCCCGCCTCGAGGGCCTGCCGGACGTCAACCAGCTGCAGGGCCTCCTGCCCGTGATGCCGCAGTGACAACCGGCCCCGGAAGGTGAGGCCGTCTGTGAGGGCGTCAAAATTGCTCGGCGCCACGAACATGCCGAAGCCGTGGCGGATTTCAATCACCCCCAGGGCCTGGAGTACCTTCAGCGATTCTCGCAGGGTGTTGCGGCCAACACCCAGCGCGGCGGAGAGCTCATGTTCGGTCGGCAGCGGGTCCCCGGCATCCAGCTCACGCTCCAGGATCAGTTCCATGATGTCCGCCTGCAGGGCCCTGAGCCGGGCTTGCGCGCTGAACCTTGCCGGTGGCATTGGGCCGGCTCCGGTCACGCCCGCCCCGCCCGAGCTGCGCGGGCGGTCCGCTCCACTGCCGCCCGCCCGGCTCGCGCCGCCGGCGGTCACGTTGCTTTCCGTCATGGCCCTGCCCTCCCCCAAGTATGTTCCCAACAGTAGCGGTGGTCCCACGTCCTGCAAAGGGTGTTCGTCAAAGCCTTGCGGCCCGGCTCCCGGGCGTAGGCTTTTGCCATGACGGCACAGTTTGAACGGGAATTTGATGTCATTGTGATCGGCGCCGGCGCCGTGGGCGAGAACGTGGCGGACCGCGCCGTGCAGGGCGGGCTGACCGCGGTGCTGATTGAGGCCGAACTGGTGGGTGGCGAATGTTCCTACTGGGCCTGCATGCCCTCGAAGGCGCTGCTGCGCCCCGGCACCGCCCTTCACGGTGCCCAGACCGTGCCCGGCGCCGCAGAAGCCGTCACCCAGACCCTGGACACAGCCGCTGTCCTGAAACGCCGCGACTACTTCACGTCCAACTGGCAGGACGACGGCCAGGTCAAGTGGCTCCAGGACACCGGGATCGAGCTGATCCGCGGGCACGGCTGGATCACGGACACCCGGAAGGTTGAAGTCGCGGGCCTGGACGGCAACAGCTACGCGCTCTCGGCGCGGCACGCCGTTGTGGTGGCCACCGGGTCCTCGCCCACGGTCCCCCCCGTTGAAGGTTTGTCCGACGTGGACTACTGGACCACCCGGGAAGCGACCTCCGCGCGTGAGATCCCGCGCCGGCTGGCGGTGCTGGGCGGCGGCGTCGCCGGCACCGAGCTCGCCCAGGCCTTCGCCCGGCTGGGCGCCTCGGTGTCCCTCGTGGCCCGCGGCAGTCTGCTGCGCGCCTTTCCCGAGGAGGCAGCCGCCCTGGTCGCTGCCGGGCTGCGGGCGGACGGCGTCAGCCTCCACCTGCACACCGGAACCGACAGCGTCCGCGAGAACGAGGACGGCTCCCTCACTCTCGAACTGGCGGGCGGCGGCACCGTCACGGCGGACAAGCTCCTGGTCAGCACCGGACGGCATCCCGCCCTCGAAGGGATCGGACTGGAGAGCGTCGGACTAGCGGCCGCGGACGGCCGGGAACTGCGGCTCCGCACGGACTCCACTGGCCTGGTGTCGGGCGGCACCGGGAACGACGTCGAGCCGTGGCTGTACGCCGCTGGCGACGCCGCCGGGAGGGTCATGCTGACCCATCAGGGCAAGTACGGTGCGCGGGCCACGGGAGACGCCATCGCCGCGCGGGCCAGCGGCGAGCTCGGCGGCGAGGCCGCCCCGTGGAGCCGGTACGCCCGGACCGCGGACGACCATGCGGTGCCCAACGTGGTGTTCACCGATCCGGAACTGGCCAGCGTAGGGCGGACCGTGCAGCAGGCGGAACGGGACGGCTTCAGCGTCTCCTCCGTGGAACTGCCCATCCAGGTCGCCGGATCCTCGCTGCACGCCGAACGGTACGAGGGCTGGGCGCAGCTCGTGGTCGACGAGGACCGGAAGGTGCTGCTGGGCGCCACCTTTGCCGGCCCGGATGTGGCCGAGCTGCTGCACGCCGCCACGATCGCCGTCGTCGGAGAGGTCCCGCTGGACCGGCTGTGGCACGCCGTGCCGGTCTACCCCACGATCAGCGAGGTCTGGCTGCGACTGCTCGAGGAATACGGCCTCTGAGCCGCCGAGGCGTGATTTCGCGCCGATGTTTTGCCCGGACATCGGCGCGAAGTATGACCTCGGCGGAGCCGGCCACCGGCCGGGCCACGACTGTTTGATCACACTCCCTCGATCTTATTTGAACTGACCGGTCAGTTTAGTTAGCCTTGGCGTAGACATTCTTCTGCGAAAGGGCTCCAATTGCTCCGCGTGCAACAACTCTCCGTGAACGGCAGACGGGACACGCTGCTGCCGGCCACGGCCCTTCAGGTCCGGCGCGGCGAACTCCTGCTGGTCTCCGGCAGCCGCCAGGACCAGCGCACCGCCCTGGCTCTGGCCCTGAGCGGACGGCTGAAACCCTCCGGCGGCCATTTTGAATTGGACGGCACGGAGTGGGACGGCGGCGCCCGGATCAGGACCCTGCGGCAGGCGAGCGCCGTGGTGGACTCCCCCGCGGTGAACGAACCCGAGCAGCACCTCAGCGTCCGTGACCTCGTTACCGAGGACCTGGCCCTCGTTCCGCGCCGCTACCGGGGTTCCCTGCTGAGCGGGCCCTGGCTCAAGGTCAACCGCTTCGAGGACATCGCCGGGCTGTGGACCGAGCAGCTGCCTCCCGCCCGAAGGATCGGGCTGCTCACGGCCCTGGCCCTGGCGAACCCGCACACCGATCTGATCGTGGTGGACTCACCGGACCGCCATGGAGATCCGGAGGAGTGGCTGCCGCGGCTGGAGGAGCTGGCCTACGACGCCGGGCGTCCGCTCGCCGTCGTCGCCACCGTCATGCGCATCCCGGCCGGCTGGGCCGGGCCGGCCGCCGCGATCGGCAACGCATGTCCCGCCGCCACCGGCGACCCGGTCCTGGACGTCCCTGCCGCATCCGGCGCCCTCGACCTGGAGGACGCACCGTGACCGTGCTGCGGCTGGCCCGCTCAGAACTCAAGCGCATGACCGGCGGGCTGCTGCCCAAACTCACCATCCTGGCGCTGACCATGGTGCCCCTGCTCTATGGCGCCGTCTACCTCTACGCCAACTGGGATCCCTACGGAAATCTGGACCAGATCGATGCGGCCCTCGTCGTGGAGGACACCGGTGCCACGTCCGCCGACGGCACCCGGCTCGAGGCCGGCCGGAAGGTCGCCGAGAGCCTGACGGACGGGCACGTCTTCAACTGGCAGACCGTCTCCGGGACGGAGGAGGCGGACCAAGGCGTGAGCACCGGCAAGTACGCCTTCGCCCTGAAGATCCCCCGGGACTTCTCGGCGAACCTGGTCTCCCCCGGCAGCTTCGACGCCGCCAACCAGGCCATGCTCAACGTCACCACCAACGACGCGAACAATTACCTGCTGAGCACCATCGTGGACAAGCTCACCACCGCCGTGCACACCACGGTGGCCACCGAGGTCGGCGAGGAGACCGCCAACCAGCTCCTCACCGGCTTCGGGACCATCCACTCCCAGATGCTCAAGGCCTCCGACGGCGCCGGGCAGCTCGCCGGCGGTGTCGCCGGCCTGCACGACGGGGCCGTCACCCTCCACCAGGGCACGGCCGGGCTCAGCTCCGGCACGGCCGAGCTCTATGCCGGCCAGCTCAAGCTCCGGGACGGCGCCAATAGCCTCGGCGCGGGGGCAGCCCAGCTCAGCGGCGGACTGTCCCAGCTCGAGGACAAGACCGCCACGCTGCCCGCCGATTCCCGGGCACTCGCGGACGGCGCCGCCCGGGTGGCGGCCGGCAACGCCGCCCTGGGCACCAAGATGCAGGGCCTGGCCGGCCAGCTGGCCGCCTCCCAACAGGCGGCCGCGCAGGCAGAACGCAACCGGGTGGTCGCGTCCAACAGCCGGCTCGTCGCGGCGGGGGTCCTCACCCCGGCCCAGGCGGAGGCCATCCTCGCGGACTTCGATGCCCACGCGGCACCGCCGGCATCCGCGGGACCCGCGGCGCCCCTCACAGCCGCGGCAGCGCAAATCCAGCAGCTGGCGGACGGGTCCGCCGCCGTCAGTGCGGGGGCGGAGAAGCTGGCAGCGGCCACCCCCGCGCTCGGCGGCGCCATCACCCAGGCGTCCAGCGGGGCGGACCAGCTGGCCAGCGGTGCCGCCACCCTCGCCGCCGGGCAGCAGGGCGCCCTGGACGGTGCCGCGAAGCTGTCCGAGGGCGCAGAAAAGCTCGACGACGGCGCGGCGAAGCTGGAAAGCGGGGCGGCCACGGCCTCCGACGGCGCCGGGACCCTCGCAGGCGAACTCGCCAGGGGCGCGGGCGAGGTCCCCAACCCCACCGACGCCCAGAAGGACAGCGTCGCCAAGGTGATGGCCGATCCGGTCGCCGTCAGCAACGTCTCGCAGGCCAAGGCCGGCTCCTACGGCGCGGGCCTCGCCCCGTTCTTCCTCACCCTGGCCCTGTGGATCGGCGTCTTTATGCTGATCCAGGCGATGCGGCCGGTCACCCAGCGGGCGCTGGCGTCGAACGCCCCGGCGTGGAAAATCGCCGTCGGCGGCTGGCTTCCCTTCCTGGCTGTCTCGGCCGTCCAGGCGAGCCTGCTGACCCTCGTGGTCGATGTGGGGCTGGGCCTCAGTCCCGCCCACCCCTGGCTGATGTGGTTCCTGCTGCTGGCTGCCGCGATGGCGTTCAGCGCGATCATCCAGGGCGTCGTGGCGCTGCTCGGGTCCCCCGGCAAGCTCGTGGTCCTCATCCTGCTGGTGCTGCAGCTGGTTTCCTCGGGGGGCACCTTCCCCTGGCAGACGACGCCCCAGCCGCTCCACGTGGTGCACCAGCTCCTGCCGATGGGGTACGTCGTCAACGGCATGCGGCACCTGATCTACGGCGCTGACCTGGCCGTCATCCTGCCCACGATGCTGGGGCTGCTTGGCTACACTTTGCTGGGGACAGCCTTGTCCACCCTGGCCGTCCGGAAGCACAAGTACTGGACCTTGAAGACCCTGAAACCGGAGATCACCGTATGAACAGCCGCACGGACAGCAGCACGGTGCCTTCCGGTGGACCGGCGACTCCCGCGGAAAGCACGGGGACCGCAAAGAAGTTACGGCCCGCCCGCACCAACGCGACCAGGCAGAAGCTGTTCGAGGCCTCGATGGACCTGATCGGCGAGCGCGGGGTGGCCGGGGTGACCGTCGATGAGATCGCGGCGGCGGCCGGGGTCTCCAAGGGCACCGTCTACTACAACTTCGGCAGCAAGTCGGACCTGATCGCCCAGCTGCTGCGCCACGGGGTGGACATCCTGCTGGCACGGCTGCTGAGCGTCAGGGACGAGTCGGCCGACCCGTTGGCCGCGATGGACGAGATGATCGGCCAGGCCATGGACTTCATGGACGAATACCCGTCCTTTGCCCGGCTGTGGGTCAGCGAGAACTGGCGGACCCCCAGCGAGTGGCAGGATACCTTCACCGAGCTCCGGGAACGGCTGCTCACCGTGGTCCGCGCGGCGATCGACGCGGTGGCCGCCGTCTACCCGGTGGATCCGGCGGTGGCCCGGGGCAGCCTGGAGACGGCCATCTTCGGCGCCTGTTTCGTGGTGGGGCTGGACCGGCAGACCTACAACCCGGAGCGGACCCGCGAGCAAAGTGTCACCGCGATCATGGCGTCCATGCGCGGCTACGTCAGGAAGTAGTCCCTCTCGGGGATGATTAACCACATGGGCCACATGGGTAACAACACCAAGATTGCCATCGGTGCGTTTTTCGCGGCGCTGGCGCTGTTGGCGCTGGCCGGCGTCACCCTGCACGAAACCGTGTTCCTGTGGTTCCTGGCGGCCTGCGCGGCGGCCTACGTCGCCTGCGTCTCCGAGGTGATTATCCGCCGCCGGCACCGGACCCTGGCCGCCAGCGGGATCGGGAGCATCCTGTTTATTGCCTTCAGCATCGCGTTCCTGCGGCAGTGGGGGCTGGCCTTCAACGCCGATCCGGACGCGATGTCGGCCCCGGTGGATTCCGAGCACCCGGACCTGTACTTCTACCTCGCCGCAGCGGCCGGCACCGCCACCCTGATGCTGCTGGTGGCCGGTACCGTCCTGCCGGGCCGGGGCCGGCGTCCGCGCGCCGCCGGCCATTCCCCGCGGCGGCGGCCGGCGTCGGGCGCGCGTGGTCCGGCATCCCGGCCGGCA
>NZ_JBVAYZ010000024.1:0-70661 GCF_055412865.1 Pseudarthrobacter ribosi
TACAAAGATAACAAGACTGCTTGCGTCCACTATGTGGTTCCCAAACAACAAACCCGTCACTCAGACGGCACGTTGTTCCAGGGAACAAAACCACAACCAAATAAACAACACCACAGTTGTAACACCACAGATTTCCCGCCCCCGGCCACAAAACCAGGGGAACGGGAGCAAGGGTTACGGCGGTCATAGCGTGGGGGAAACGCCCGGTCCCATTCCGAACCCGGAAGCTAAGACCCACAGCGCCGATGGTACTGCACCCGGGAGGGTGTGGGAGAGTAGGTCACCGCCGGAACATCATTAAACGGTCGAGAGCCCCAACCACACGGTCGGGGCTCTCCCGCATTTAACGCCGGAATCCACATACGGAACATTCGCCGCCCCGGCGTCGTTGTGGTTCGGTAGGCTCGTTTTCGACCACCCGATTGCCGCTACCGCTCAAAGGATCCCCTCATGACCGCACGGACCATTGTCATCACCGGAGCCAGCGACGGCATCGGTGCGTCCGCCGCGCGGACGCTGAGCAAACAGGGGGAGCGGGTGGTCGTCGTCGGGCGTTCCGCGGAGAAGACCGAGCGGATCGCCCAGGAGATCGGCGCTGACCACTTCGTCAGCGACTTCGCGGAGCTGGCACAGGTGCGCCAACTCGCCGCGCAGCTGAAGGAGAAGTACCCGCGGATCGACGTCCTGGCCAACAACGCCGGCGGGATCATGGGCCAGCGCGGGCTCACCGTGGACGGGCATGAGAAGACCTTCCAGATCAACCACCTGGCCCCGTTCCTGCTCACCACCGAGCTGATGGACGTGCTTACCGCCAGCCACGCCACCGTCATCAACACCTCCAGCGCGGCAAACTCGCTCTACGGCAAGTTGGACCTCAACGACCTCGAGACGGCCAACACATACTCCGCCAACCGCGCCTACGGCAACGCCAAGCTTGAGAACATCCTCTTCACCGCGGAGCTGAACAACCGCTACCAGGCCGCAGGCATCTCGACGGCGTCCTTCCACCCCGGCGTCGTGGCCACCAACTTCGCCGCCGACACGACCAGCCCGTTCCGCTTCCTCTACCGGAGCTTCCTCAACAGGTTCATGCTGAGCCCCGAACAGGGCGCGGACACCCTCGTGTGGCTCGCCACGGCCACACCGGGACAGGACTGGGTCTCCGGCGCGTACTACGCCAAGCGGGCGCTGGCGAAGGCCAACAAGCAGGCGTACGACCCGGAGCTGGCACGGGAACTGTGGGAGCGCAGCGCGGCGATGGTGGGCGCGGACCTCGACGAGCTCGACCTCAGGCAATAGCCGCCGGCAGTGACCACAGCCGGTAGCCACTGGCAGTGACCGCCGACACCTGCCGGCAGCCGGCCGGCTGCCGGGCGGCACCGGCGCGCCGGAGCCCGGACAGGGCTACCGCGTGGCCGCGACCTTGTCGATCGCATTGAGTGCGCTCTCCACGGCCGCGGCCAGCCCGCCGGCAGGAGCCGGCTTGGCGAACAAATAGCCCTGCAGGGAGTCGCAGCCTCGGTCCATCAGGTACTTCGCCTGCGCCGGCGTCTCGACGCCCTCGGCCGTGACCTGCAGGCCCGCGGCGTGCGTGGCGTCGATCATGGTGCCCAAAAGGGGCACCTGTTCCTGGCCGGTCTGGATCATAGCCACCAGCGTGCGGTCGATCTTGACCTCGTCCAGCGGCAGCCCCGTAAGCCCGCCTGGGGACCCGTAGCCCGTGCCGAAGTCGTCCATCGCGATCCGCACCCCGGCCGCCCGCAACGCGCGCAGCTGGCGCAGCACCGCCGAGTCCGGCTCGAAGAACGCGCTCTCGGTCAGTTCCAGCACGAGTTGGCGCGGATCCACCCCGGCGGACGCCAGGATCGCGAGCACCTCCGTGGCGAAATCCCGGTTCTGGAACTGCAGGCCGGAGACATTCACCGAAACGCTGCAGGCGGCGCCGGCCAGCCAGGGCCGGATCTCGGCACAGGCCCGGCGCAGGACCTCATCGCCGATCTCGCGGATCAGTCCGCTCTCCTCGGCGACGGGCAGGAACTCGTTGGGCGGGACCAGCCGGCCGTGCCGTTCCCAGCGCACAAACGCCTCAAACTGCACCACCGCACCGCGCCCCGGGGACACCACGGGCTGGTAATGGACCGAGACCTCGCCCAGCTCCACCGCCTGCCGGAGCCCGGCCTGGCCGTCGGCACTAGTGGGCGCGTCGGCCACGGTGTTCAGCATCTCCGGCCGGAACCGCAGCCAGGAGTTCCTGCCGCCGTTCGTCGCTGCCGACTTGGCCGCCGTCATGGCCGTGTCGGCCTGCCGGAGCAGCTCCGCGCCGTCGAGCGTCGCGGATGTCCGGGAGGCCAGGCCCATGCTCGCGCCAAGCCGGACCAGCGACCAGCGGACACGCAGCGGCTCGTACAGCGACTCGGCGATCCGAGCGGCCACCTTGTCGGCGTTCTGGCATTCGGTCAGCAGCACCACGAACTCGTCGCCGCCGAGCCGGGCCACGGTGTCGTGCGGGCGGACGCAGTTGCGCAACAGGCTCGCGACCTCCACCAGCAGTTCGTCCGCGGCCGAGCGGCCCGGCAGCCCGTCCACGCTCCGGAAGTCATTCAGACTCAGCAGCAGCACGTCCACCGGGTCCGGGCGGCGCAGCGCGGCGGCGAGCCGTACGTTGAACAGGGTGCCGTTGGGCAGCGACGTCAGCGGATCGCGCAGCACCCCGGCCCGCACCTGGTCATCGTGCCCGGCAAAGGCGGCGGGAGCGGCCGTCGACGCCGCCAGCGTCGGACGGCGGTGCGCGGCCCCGCCGGCTGTGGCGCCGTCGTCGTCCGGGGGGTTCGGGTGCATCTCCGTCCGGTGCAGGGCGCCGCGGACCGAGATCGCGACGGACGGCGCGGCCGGGCCTGCCGCGGCGTCGGCGGGCAGCAGGGAGAACGTGATTTCGACCGGGATTTGCGTGCCGTCGGCCCGGCGGCCGTAGCCGGCGACGGGCCCGCCGGCACGGGGTGCCGGGCCGGCCAGCCCGGCGAGGAGTGCGCGGAAGTCCGCGCGGAAGACCTCGGCCAGGAGCAGGCTGGAATCGGTGTCCAGCAACTGTGACCGGGAGTAGCCGAAGAGCTCCTCGGCGGCGGTGTTCAGGTAGGAGATCGACCCGTCCGGAGCGAGCAGCAGCAGCGGATCCGGGCCGTGTTCGAGCAGCAGGTCTGCGAGTGCAGCTTCCATGTGTTTTGCCTGCCCCCAAGCCGATGGATACGGATGGCAGCCGCTCCTGCGGAGGGCAAGGCGGACTGCGTTTCCCTGAAGCATATGCGCAGTTTCCGCTTGCGGGGCGCTGCGCATCATGCCGCGCCCAAGAGAATGCCGGGCCGCCGGGCCCAGACCGGCAACGGCGGCCGTCGCCCGTCCGGCGGCTATCCCGGGCGGGCTACCTCGGCCAGCACCGCAACGGCCGCGGCAGTGTTGCGGATACCCAGTTCCCGGCGGTGCTCCGGCTCCGGGCGGGAGAAGAGGAAACCTTGCAGCGCATCGCAGCCCTGGGCGATGAGGTACCGGGCCTGTTCCGGGGTTTCGATGCCCTCCGCCGTGACCTTCAGGCCCAGGCTGCGGGCCATGTGGATCATCGAGGTCAGGATCGGCAGCTTCTCCGCGCCGGTGTGCAGCATGGAGACGAACGACTTGTCGATCTTGACGACGTCCACGGGGAGCTCCTGCAGACGGCCCAGCGAGGAGTAGCCGGTGCCGAAGTCGTCCAGGGCCACCCGGATGCCGGCCCCGCGCAGGCTCTCGAGCTGGGCGATGACGTGGGTCCGGGGATCGAAGAACACACTCTCCGTCACCTCCAGCACCAGCTGGTGCGGGTCCACCTGGCCCCACGCCGCAATGTCCAGGACGCGTTCGGCGAAGTCCCGGTGCAGCAGCTGCACGCCGGAGACGTTCACGGCTAGGGACCGCGACGGGTCCTCCGCCAGCCAGGGCTGCATTTCGGCGCAGCTGCGCCGGAGCACCTCCGCCCCGATGTCCCGGATCAGGCCGCTGCGTTCCGCGGTCCTGATGAACTCGTCCGGGGGCATCAGCTTCCCCTCGAACTGCCAGCGGGCCAGCGCTTCGAACTGCACGACCTCCAGCAGCTCGGTGGACACCACGGGCTGGTAGTGCACAATGATCTGCCCCAGCTCCACGGCCCGCCTCAGCCCGGCGGTCAGCTGGGTCCGTGCCAGCAGCTCGGTCAGCATCGCCGGCTGGAAATGCAGGTAGCAGTTCTTCCCGGCTTCCTTGGCGGCATACATGGCCAGGTCCGCCTGGCGCAGCAGCTCCGAGGACGTCATGGCCCCGGTGCCGCGCGAGGCGACGCCCAGGCTGAGGGCCGGGCGCATGAGGGATCCTTCGATGGAGAACGGGGCGTTCAGGGTGGCCACGATCCGCTGGGCCACGGCGTCGGAGTCGTTGCAGCCGATCAGCAGGACCACAAACTCGTCCCCGCCGAGGCGTGCCACCGTGCCGTGCGGCCCGACGCACTGCTGCAGCCGGGCCGCGATTTTCACCAGCATCTCATCCCCGGCGTGGTGGCCCAGGATGTCGTTCACTTCCTTGAAGTCATCCAGGTCCAGCAGCAGCACATGCACCGGATCGCTGGTCAGCAGCGCTGCCGCGACGCGTTCGGTGAAGAGCGTCCGGTTGGCCAGTCCCGTCAGCGGGTCCTGGAACGCGAGTTCCTTGAGTTTGTCGGCCTGCTCGGCGAGTTCCGCCAGGGCCCGGCGGGCCTGGTCCTGGGCCCGCTGCGTGGAGGTGATGTCGCGGAAGTTCCAGATCCGGCCCACCACCACTTCCGCGACCTTCTGCGGCCGGGAGTAAAGCTCCACGGTGCGGCCGTCCTTGAAGTCCAGCACGTGGTGGCTCTGCCTGGCCCTGTCAGTGTTGAGTTCGGAGACTTTCTGCAGAAAGTAGTCCGGATCGCGCAGTTGCCGGGAGATAAAGGTGACCAGCGCCGTCGGGTCCTCCGCCGTGAGCAGCTCCGGCGGCATGCCCCACAACTTGAGGTACTGGTCGTTGATGCCGGTGATGAGTCCCTCGTTGGAGATGACCACAATCCCGTCGGAGGTGGATTCCAGCGTGGCATCGAGCAGCGAGACCGCCAGCCGGCGGCCCGAATCCGTGTCTTCCCGGTGGCTGCCGTCCCGGACGGCAACCGCCATGGCCGGGCCGTCGTCGAGCGTCACCAGCGAGCAGGTGATCTCCAGGGACAGTTCGCTGCCATCCCGACGCCGGCCTGCCGCCGCGAACGGCCGGCTGCCGGACAGGCTGCCACGGCCCAGCCGGCCGAGGACCCGCAGGAAGCCGCCGCGCTCGTCCTCGGAGAGCAGGACGGTGTGCTGGACTCCGAGTAGCTGCTCGCGCGGGTAGCCGAAGAGGCGCTCGGCAGCCGCGTTCACGAAGGCGATGGTCCCGTCCGCGGTCAGCAGCAAGACAGCATCGGGGCCCTGCTCCAGCAGGCTTTCTTCAATCCCAGTTCCCACGGCGATACCGGCCCCCAAAGCGACGGTTGATGTACTGATGGCTGATCCGGCGGCGGCGCCGCGGACTATGCGTTCCTGAATCATAGGGTTCGCTGGTCCCTTGTCCAGTACCCCGGGGTCGGAAGGGGCCGGGTCACCGCGGCCCGGAGACCCGCTCCCCCCGAAGGGCGGTGAACGCGTCGTTGGACCGGGCAATGCCGGACTGCAGGCCGGGACCGGCGGTGGGGCGGGAGAACAGGAAGCCCTGCAGCGAATCGCAGTCCAGCTTCATCAGGTATTCGGCCTGCGCCGCGGTCTCGACACCTTCCGCCGTCACGGTCAGGCCCAGGCCGTGCGCCATGGCGATCATGCAGGCGAGGATCGGCAGTTTCTCGTCCCCGGTGCGGATCATGGATGTGAAGGACTGGTCGATTTTCAGGGTGTCCACGGGGAGCCCCTGCAGCCGCCCCAGCGAGGAGAAGCCGGTGCCGAAGTCATCCAGCGCCACGCGCACGCCGGCGTTCCGGAGCGCGGTGAGCTGCTGGATCACGTGGCAGTCGTCGTGGAAGAAGACACTTTCGGTGACTTCCACCACCAGCTGCCGCGGCTTCACGCCGGTGTTCCTGGCGACGGCCAGCAGCAGCTCGGCGAAGTCCCCGTGCTGCAGTTGCACCCCGGAGACGTTGACGGCGAGGGCGCGCGCGGAGTCCTCCGCCAGCCAGGGTCCAAGCTCGGTGCAGCCCTTCAGCAGCACCTCCGTGCCGATCTCGACTATCAGGCCGCTGCGTTCCGCCGCCGGGATGAACTGCGCCGGGGGGACGATGCCGCCGTCGCGCTCCCAGCGGGCGAGCGCCTCCACCTTCACCACGACGCCGCTCCGGGCCGACACAATGGGCTGGTAGTGCACGGCGATCTCGCCGGCGTCCACTGCCAGCCGCAGCCCCGCCTCCAGCTCGGTGCGCTCCACGAGGGACTTCATCATCTCCGGGCGGAACCGCAGGTACCGGTTCTTCCCGGCGGCTTTCGCCGCGTACATCGCGATATCGGCCCGGCGCAGCAGCTCGGAGGCGTCCACGGCGCCCTCCTTGATCGAGGCAAGGCCCAGGCTGAGGCTCGGGCGCAGCATGGTCCCGTCGATCCAGAGCGGTACCCGCAGGGACGCGACGATCCGCCCGGCCACCGCGTCGGGGTCCGGCGAACCGGCCAGCAGCACCACGAATTCGTCACCACCCAGGCGTGCTACAACGTCGTTCGGGCGGACACACTCCCGCAGGCGCCGGCCGACCTCGATCAGCAGCTGGTCCCCGGCATGGTGGCCCAGGATGTCGTTGACTTCCTTGAAGTCGTCCAGGTCCAGGAGCAGGACGTCGACGGCGGTGCCGCACGGCCCGCGCAGGGCTGCCTCGAGGTGGTCGTTGAACAGCTGGCGGTTGGACAGCCCGGTCAGCGGGTCCTGGAACGCGAGGGCCTTGAGCTGGGCGGCCTTCTCGGCGAGATCGGCCATGGCCTGGGTGATCAGGTCCTGCGCGGCCCGGGCCGGGGTCACGTCGCGGAAGCTCCACACCCGGCCGACCACCCGGTCCGCGACCTTCTGCGGGCGGGAATAGCGTTCGAAGGTGCGGCCGTCCAGGAAGTCCAGGACGTCGTGGCTTTCGGAGTCCGGATCGGCGTAGAGCGAAGCGATCTTCTCAACGAACTGCGCGGGGTCCACCAGCTGGTCCATGACGAAGCCCATCACGGCGTCGTCGTCCTGGGTGGCCAGCAGTTCGCGCGGGACGCCCCACATGGAGACGAACTGGTTATTGACACTGGCGATCCGGCCGTCGCCGCCGACGACGAGAATTCCGTCGGCCGTGGATTCCAGCGTGGCGCTGAGCAGGGAAAGGGCTTCGCGGAGCCCCTCGTCCACGGCGCGCCGGTGTGAGGTGTCGCGGACGGCGACGGCCATGCTCATGGGTGCACCGCCGGTGTCCTGGACCAGCAGCGAGCAGGCCACTTCGCCCTGGAACTCGGTACCGTCGCGCCGCAACCCGTAGGCCTCGACCGGCGGGAGAGCGGAGGTGGCGGTGGTTGTGGGGGAGGTGTCGGCGGCATCCGGCTCGGCATCCGGCTCGGTGGCGGGGCCAATGGCGGGGCCGGACCCGCTGACGGGGGCGCGGCCGGCGTCGGCGTCCTTGCGGAGGGCGAAGAAGAGCCGGTGGAGGCCGCTGCGGAACCCTTCGGCGAGGAGCATGCGGTGGTCCTGGCCCACGAGCTCCCCGCGGGTGTAGCCGAACATGCGCTCCGTGGCGGCGTTGACCAGGCGGATGGTGCCGTCTTCGGCGATCACCAGGAGGGCATCGGGGCTGGATTCCAGCACCGACTCGACGCCGGGCGCCGGGTGCGGGGAAACCGTCACGGTGCCGCCGCCGTACCAATTTGAGACCACCGGTAGTTCATTTAGAGTCCCTCCCCTCAGGAAATCATAGGGGCCTCACCGCCCGGCGGTGACCACGTGAGCCCGGCGTTTCAGCAGCCGGGTTTCGGCCCGGTTTTCAGCGCCCTATTTTTCAGCGCCCGGCGTGTCGGGGGGTTCTGTCACCGGGTTCTGTCCGCGGGTCCCGTGCGGGTCGTGTCAGCGGGTCCCGTCGGCGGGTCCCGTCATCGCGCGGGTGGGCTGGCCGGGACCAGTTCGTGGCCCGCGGCTTTGCCCGGGCCGGTCGCGCGGCCCCGGCGTAGGCCGCGTCCCAGGCCGTGGACCGTCCAGCCTGCCGCCTCCCAGTCCGCGGCATCGACGGCGTTCCGGGCGTCCAGCAGGGTGCGGCGCCGGACCAGCGCCCCGGCGACGGCGGGCCGGAGCGAGGCGTACTCGTCCCATTCGGTCAGCAACAGCACAAGCTCCGCCCCTTCCAGGGCCGCGGACGTGGACGGCTCGAAGCGCAGCTGCGGGTAGCGGAGCCACGCGTTGTTGATCGCGGCAGGGTCCGTCACCGTGACATGGGCGCCCGCCGACGCCAACTTGAGGGCAACGGCCAGGGCAGGGGAGTCCCGGATATCGTCCGTGTCCGGTTTGAAGGCCGCACCGAGCACCGTGACGCGGCGGCCGCCGAGCTGGCCGCCGCACAGTTCCCGGGCCAGCCCGACGGTGCGGGAACGCTGGTCCTGGTTGATCGAATCCACCACCGCCATCCACCGATCCACCGAATCCACGCCCAGGCCCGCCGCCTGGACCCGGAGGGAGCGGATGTCCTTGGGCAGGCAGCCGCCGCCGAAACCCAGGCCGGCATGGAGGTACCGGCCGCCGATGCGCGGATCAAAGCCCATGGCCGCGCCCAGCTGTTTCACGTCGGCGCCCGTCGCGTCGCAGAGTTCGGCCATGGCGTTGATGAAACTGAGTTTCGTGGCAAGGTACGCGTTCGACGCCGACTTGATCAGTTCCGCCGTGGCGAAGTTGCAGACCAGGCGCGGAATCCCGGCGGCGAGCAGCGGCTCGTAGACGGCGTCGAGGACGGCGGTGACCGCTGCGCCGGTGTCCGGTGTGCCGGTGTTCCGTGCGTTCGTGCGGGCGGAGCCGCCGTCGCGGAAGGTGTCGTCGGGGGTGTTGTCTCCGCCGGGGCCGTCCTCGGGGACGCCGTAGACCAGGCGGTCCGGGACCAGGGAGTCCTTGACCGCCGTGCCCTGGCGCAGGAATTCGGGGTTCCAGCCTAGGAGCACGTCCGGCCGCGGCGACAGCACACCGCGGAGCATGTCCACGGTTCCGACCGGGACGGTGGACTTGCCCACTATGGCGGACCGTTCGGCCAGATGGGGGAGCAGCGCCTCCGTGGCGGCGACGAGGTAACTGAGGTCGGCGCCGTCGGAGATCTTGGACTGCGGTGTGCCCACGCAGAGGAAATGCAGCTGGGCGCGCGCGGCGTCGACGAAGCCGGTCGAGAAGCTGAGCCGGCCGGTGGCGATGCCGTCGCGCAGAAGTTCGTCCAACCCCGGTTCGAAGAACGGTGCCGCGCCACGGCCCAGCTGCTCCACCTTGGCGGCGTCGACGTCGATGCCCACCACGCTGTGGCCCATCGAGGCGAGGGTGGCCGCGTGCACGGCCCCCAGGTAACCGCAGCCGATCACGGAAATTCTCACAGGGCGACTCCTTGCCGGGTGGTGCTGGGGACGCGGGCGGCGAGGACCGCCTGGTAATGCTGGATCAGCTCGGCACCGAGGGCCGACCACGTCCGGCCCTGGACCGAAGCGTGGGCCGCCGCTCCGAACGCGCGGCGCTTGGCGTCGTCGCCCATCAGGTCCACCACGTGGGAACGCAGCGCGACAAGATTCCCCGGCTCATACAGCCACCCCGTGCGGGAGTTCTCGACGAGGTCCAGCGGGCCGCCGCGGCCGGTGGCGACCACGGGCACGCCCGAGGCCATCGCCTCCTGGATCGTCTGGCAGAACGTCTCGAACTCGCCGGGATGGACGAAGAGATCGAAGGACGCCACCGCCCGTGCCAGCTCCTCGCCGCCGAGGAAACCGGTGAAGATTGCGTCCGGCAGGGTGTTCTCCAGGGCCTGCCGCTGGGGTCCGTCGCCCACAATCACCAGCCGGGTGCCGGGGACGTCGGCCAGCACAGCGAGGTCCTGCACCTGTTTTTCGACCGCGAGCCGGCCCACGTAGCCGATGATGCGCTCGCCGGCCGGGGCCACGGCGGCCCGCCAGCCGGCGTCGCGCCTCCCCGGGGAGAACCGCTCCGTGTCCACGCCGCGCCGCCACATCTCGACCCGCGGAATGCCGCGGCCGCGCAGCTGGTTGAGCGCGAAGCTGGACGGGGCGAGGGTCCGGGATGCCAGCAGGTGGATGTTCTCCACCCGGTTCCACGCCCAGTTCTCCAGGAACGGGACGCCGTAGCGCCCCGCGTAGCCCGGGACCTCGGTCTGGTAGACGGCGATGGTGGGGATCCTCAGCTGGTGGGCGGCCTGCGCCGCGCGCCAGCCGAGCACGAACGGCGACGCCAGGTGGACCACGTCGGGGGCGTACCCGGCAAGGATTCGCTTGACCCGAGAGACACCGCCCATCGCTACCCGGACGTTGGCGTAGCCGGCCAGTGGCACCGAGGGCAGCCGGTGGACATGCGCCCCGTAGACCTCGTTGGGAGTTTCCAGGTCCTGCGTGGACGGCGCGATCACGAGCACCTCGTCTCCGCGCTCCTGCAGATGCTCCAGGACCCGCAGGATGGAGTGGGTAACCCCGTTCATCAGCGGCAGGAATGACTCAGCAACAATTGCGATCCTCACCCCTCCACAGTGCGGGGGCCGGCTGTCGGCGCGGGGGCGGGTGAGTGGCGGGGGAGGGAAGAGTGGGTTAACGGGGTGTGGTTCGGGAGTCCACGCCGCCCGCTGGACGTGCCCTCCGCGCGGGCCGCGGGCTGGACATAATGCCCATATGCCCGCTCGTTGCGGCGAAAAATGAGCATGTCCACCCCCGCGTGGCCGCCGGGCTCCACCCCCCTCCGCTGGACATGCCCTCCGTGCGGGCCAGGGGCTGGACATAATGCCCATATGCCCGCTCGTTGCGCCGAAAAATGAGCATGTCCACCCCGCGTGGCGGTCATATGTGGCAAACGGGCGGGCCCGGGGCGGGGAGCCTCCCGCGAACCCAGGCCTACTGCGGGCCCAGGAGCTCCCGGGCTTGGCGCTGGGCCTCGAGCTGCACGTCGGTGACCGCGGAGCCGCGGAGGAACCCGGCCTCGCCGATGATCCGCCGCAGCTCGGCGACGGTCCGCGGTGTGCCCACCCCGACGTGAGCCATCGCATGGCAGTTGGCGCAGAGCGGGATGAGGTCGGTGAGCGGGTCCAGCTCGTAGCCGCTGCCCAGTTGGGACACCGGGACGAGGTGGTGGACCGGCATGAAGTCCAGGCCGATCTCGCCGTAAGTCTGCTCGAAGGAGAACCCGCAGGCCGCGCAGGTGCTGCCTTGGAGCGCAATGCAGGCCCGCCGCGCGTCGGGGTCCTGCTCGTAGCGGTTCACCATGACCCGGGTGACCGCGTCCTGGGGGTAGGTGCCGGGACCTGGCCGGGTGGGGTCCGGGCCGGGCAAAGGCCCGAAATCCCGCCACACGGCCCGGATCGCCGCCTCCTCGGCCGGTTCAACACGCAGCCCGGCGGCATCATCATCGTCCCAGGGGACGCCGGGCAACGCCTCCGTGAGCACGCCGACGGCGATCTGCTCGCCGGGCGGAAGGAGGGCATCGAAGGCCACCTGCGCATACAGCGGGGCAGGGTCCGGCACGGCCCCGTCTGGAACGATCGAGTGCCGTCCGGCTTCGGGCTGCTCCGAGACCACGATTCCATGGCCAATGAGTCCCCGGCCGTGGTCACCCTGCAGGAGCAGCCAGGCGTCCGTTCCCGCGGCGACGCTCCCGGAACCGTCCACGCTCCAGCGCTCAAGGTGCAGCCCGGTCGCGGCCACGCGGTCGACGGCGGCGGCGTAGTTCCAGTCATTCCAGCGGTCCGGGTTCCAGCCCAGGATGATGGCGGTCATCTGGCCATTCTCGCAGGCCCGGACCGCAGTAAAATTGATCTTAGAGGTGTTGGTCATGACCGGGTCCATTGTGGTTCTGCTGATAGTCCTGGCTGCGGGTGCCGTGTTCGCCATCGTTGGCACGGTGGCGCTGGTGGTTCGCGACGGCCGCGGGCTCATTCCGCTGGAAAAATCGGACCGCCCGTGGACGGCGGGGAATCTGCCGAGCCTGCCTTACTCCATGATCCGCTTCTAGCCGCAGCCCTCAAGCGGGCGATTGGACGCAAGCGTCCGCTTGTGTCGACTGGGTGGGCTTCGCCTGGAGGCCGTTGCGTCCAGCTCGCCGAACCTTGGCGCCGGCGTCGTAAATCAGTGCAGGCCTGCAACATGCAAGCGGCGATCTGACGCAAGTGGCCGCTAAAAGGAGGCTCATAGCGGCCATTCGTGGCGAAGGGATGAGGGCGCCTGGCTCATAGCGGCCATTCGTGGCGAATGAGTGAGCTTTGCTTGGGACATGGCGTCTCGCGAAACGCAATCCGCACGCCGCGCAGTCACCGCGCGCCGCGCAGGCACCGCACGCCGTGCAGGGCCGCACCCCGCAGGCGCCGCGCCCCGCAGGCTCCGCCCCCCTTACACACCCGCACACAAAGAAAGCTGGTGCAGCCGCTGCGTTTCCGCGAGGCGACTGCACCAGCAGGTAGTACGAATTTTCAGAATGCTATGAAACGTTACTCATTCGCGGCTCCCTTTGTCCCGGTTGTTGCTTACCGGGTTTCTGCGTCGTCAGCCAGATGCCTCGACATCAGCCAGCCGGCGACTACCATTGCTACGCCCAAGATCATAAAACCCCACGCACCCATGACGTTCATCGACAGGAAGTTGGCCGCCGACCCCACACCGACAATGAGCGAATAGACGCTAAGGACGATGTACAACAGGCCAAAGCCCATCAGGAAGTTCCGGGCGCCCATGGGGTTGTTCCGGGACATCACCACGCCGATGGTGCCGATGAGGGCCTGAATGATGTTCAGCAGTATCGATACCTGGACCAGGCCCAGGAACAGGGCGGTGGAATTCGGTCCAACGATCGCCAATGAGTTGTACTGCGTGGTGATGCCGGGGATGAATCCGAGGATACCCACGACTATAAGGACGATACCTACACCCATGCCGACGTTCTGGACATCCGTCCGACCGAAGTGAACGCCGTGAGCATGTGGAGATGCGGTGGTCATTTTCTGCCTCCAACCATGATTGCGGACATTCCAATTTTACGGCGGGGTAGGGAAAAAAGCGCCTGCAGGTCGGCCAATTGAATGCAGCCCTGGACGCCGGGACCCCGGGAAAATCCATGCCAAATCGGCCGGTTGAGCCTGTCGGAACAGGCAGGAACCCCCGCACATGGCACCATGGAACACGATGAAACTGCGCGCTGATCAGACCGGGGAACGTGGACTTCCGATGCCCTTGTGGCTGCAGGGAGCCCTCGAGTCCGCGCAGGCAGCCATAATTTCCGCCCTGGTGGTGGCCGCTCCGATTCTCGCCGTGTGGGCCACGGCCGGTTTCCTGAACACCGAACCCGACGCCCTGGCCAGCCTCGCCGGCCAGGCCTGGCTGCTGATCCACGGCGTCCCGCTGCTGCTGGAGACCGTCGGCATGGACTCCGCGGCCGCCCATCCGCAGTCCGGCGTCCTCTCGCTCACCCCGCTCGGGCTGACCCTGATCCCGTTCCTGCTGGCCTGGCGTGCCGGCCGGCGCCTGGCCCGGGCCTCTTACACGGACCAGCTCTGGCAGGCGCTGCTCGGCTCCTGGCTGATGTATGCCGCGTTCGGTCTGACCACCGGCTTTGTTTGCCGCACGGACGACGTCGGCGTGGGCCTCTGGTCCGCCGCCTTCATCCCGCTGATCCCCTTCGGGCTCGGCATGGTGATCGGCGCCCGCCGTGAGGCCGGCTCCTGGAGCCGCCTTATCGGCGTCGACGCCGTGGCCTGGCTTTCCCGCACCAGCCAGCATTCGCGCTGGGCCGGCTCCTATCTGGGGTCCGCGGTCAAAGCCGGCTTCGTGGCGCTGATGGCGAGCCTGGCGATGTCCTGCCTGCTGCTCGCCGCCACGTTCTTCGTCCACTGGAACCTTGCCGTTGCGGTCTATGAAGCGCTCGACGCCGGAGCGACGGGCGGCGCCATGCTCACCATCGCGCAGCTCGGCTTCCTGCCCAACCTGGTCGTATTCGCGCTCGCCTGGATCTGCGGTGCGGGCGTCGCCCTGGGCGTCGGCTCCCAGGCTGGGGCGCTGGGCACCGCCGTCGGGCCGCTGCCGTCGATCCCTGTGTTCGCGGCCCTGCCGGCCGGGCCGTTGGACTTCGCGGTGGCCGCGCTGATGGTGCCGGTCCTCGCCGGAATCCTCGCGGGCTGGTGGTTCCTGCGCGAAGGGGAAAACCACTTCGACGAATGGCTCTCGATCAAAATCCGCGCCCGCTGGTTCACTGCCACGGTCTCCACCTTGGCGCTCGGCGTGATGGTCGGCAGCGTCGCCGGTCTGCTGGCAGCGGGCCTGGCCTGGCTGGCCCGCGGCTCCGCCGGGATCGGACGGCTCACGGAGATCGGACCCGACCCGCTCCGGACGGCACTGTTCGTGGCCGCGGAGGTGGCGATCGGCGTCGTGATCGGTTACGCCGCAGGACCCTGGCTGGAACGCCAGCAGAACCTGCGCGAAGCGGACCTGGACACGGCGTCCCTGTAACGCGGCACTGCGCCTAGCGGAACCGCGGCAGCGACTGTTCCAGCTGGGTCTGGCATCTGGAGGCGGCCTGCTGGGTGAGGGCCTGGCGGCTGCACTGCTGGTAGTCCCGGACCTGGTTGAAGAACAGCGCCGAGGTCAACAGCAGCAGCACCTGCACGGCCAGGACCACCAGCCCGGAGATCGTCCCGAACAGCACCAGCTTGGATTCCTTGAACTTGGCGTACCGGACCAGCACCATGATGCCCAGCGCGATGCCGGCCACCGTCAGGATCGCACTCAGCCAGAGGTAATTGAGGTCCAGCTGGTAGACGAAGAACGACCCCAGTACCGCCACAATGAAGCTGCGGAACAGATTGTGGGTCTTGGCCTGCGAGGCCTTGGCCGCGTCGCTGAGCGGGTGCTGGCCTTGCGGCTGGCCGCCCTTGCTGCCGGCGGTGTCGTTCGGGGGATTCATGGTTTCCAGCCTACGCGAGCGGCCCCATAAGCTAGGACAATGCGCATCGTAGTCCTCGTCTCCGGCACCGGCTCCAACCTCCAGGCCGTCATCGACGCCGTGACAGAGGGCCGGCTCGACGTCGAGATCGCCGCCGTGGGCGCGGACCGGCCCGGCACCTACGGGGTGGAGCGTTCGGCCGCCGCCGGCATCCCGACCTTCGTGGTGGACTTCAAGGCCTACCCGGACCGGGCTGCCTGGAACGCCGCGCTCACCGACGCGGTGGCCGCGTACGCACCCGACGTCGTCGTGTCCTCAGGGTTCATGCGGATCGTCAGCGCGGACTTCATCGACGCGTTCGGCGGCAAATACCTCAACACCCACCCTGCGCTGCTGCCCTCATTCCCGGGCGCGCACGGGGTCCGCGATGCGCTGGCGTACGGCGTGAAGGTCACCGGTTGCACGGTGCACTGGGCCGACGCCGGGGTGGACACGGGCCCGATCATCGCGCAGGAAGCCGTGGCGATCGCGGACGGCGAGACCGAGGAGTCGCTGCACGAACGGATCAAGGTAGTCGAGCGCCGACTCCTCGTCTCGACCCTGGCATCCCTCGCCGCGGAGACCCCCGCCACCAAGTAGCCCACCAAATCGTCCAGCCCCAGGTATCCCTCCCGCGCCCGACCACCCCGTTGCGCTATCACTTTTGGTGCTTCTGAGCCCTCAGAAGCACCAAAAGTGATCGCTCATCCGACGGGGCGGGGCGGGGCGGGCGCATCCGAGGGGGCGCCGGAGCGGCGGCTTAGGCGAGCTGGCGCTGCTTCGTCTCGGGGGCGAAGAACGCCATCCACAGCACACTGAGCAGCACCAGCACTCCGGCGATGGCGAACGAGGTCGCGAGGCCCAGCTCCGGCCAGAGGAACGCCGCGAAGACCAGCGGGCCGAAGCCGGCGCCGAGTCGGGAGAACGTCGAGGCCCAGCCGAAGCCCGAGCCGCGCAGTTCCGTCGGATACAGCTCCGAGACATAGGCATAAAGCACGGGGATGGCCACCTGCACCACAAAGCCGAACACCAGCAGCCAGAACACGGCCGCCGTCGGGATGTCCACCACGATCGCGACGATCACCAGGGTCAGCGCGGACAGCGGCCCGGTGATCGCCAGGATCCACTTCCGGCCCACCCGCTCCACCAGCAGCGCTGCAACCACCACGCCCAGGAGTCCGACGGCGGCCATGGAGGCGGTGGTGAGGAAGGCCTTGTACTCCTCGAAGCCGGCGCCGATCAGGATCCGCGGCATCCAGGTCAGCGACAGGTAGTAGACCAGCAGGATGCTGAAGAACAGTGACCAGGCCGCCGTCGTAATCTTCCAGTCGTACTGCCAGAGCAGGCGCAGCTGCGTCCAGGCGCTGCCGGCGGAGAGCCGCGGGGCGTCCTGTGCCTCGGGCAGGCTGTAGACACGGGGCTCGGCCCCGGTTGCGGCGACGAGGTCATCGATGACCTTGGCGGCCTCTTCCCGGCGGCCCTTGCGGATCAGGAACAGCGGGGATTCGGGGACGCTGCGGCGCACCCAGAACACCAGCAGCGCCGGCAGCACCATCACCAACATGGTCAGCCGCCAGTCCCCGTACAGGGCCACGAGCCCGGCGGACACGAAACCGCACAGCGCCGCGCCGATCGGCCACCAGCCGTCCATCGCGGTGAGCACCTTGCCGCGCTGCTTGCGGGGCGTGAACTCGCCCACCAGCGCGTAGTCCACCGGGATGCAACCGCCCAAGCCGAAGCCGGCCATAAAACGGAACGCGACAAACCAGAGGAAATCAGGGGAGAAGGCGCCCAGCACGGTGAAGACCGAGAAGATCAGCAAGGTGGCGGTGAACGCCTTCTTGCGCCCGATGGTGTCCGCGATGGTGCCCCAGATGAAGGCGCCCAGGGCCATGCCGATCAGGTTCGACGCGCCGATCCAGGCGGCCTCGCCCGGGGTGAGCGACCAGTGCTTGGACAGGAGCGGAATCAGGATGCCGTTGAGCGTGACGTCCCAGGCGTCGAACATAAAGCCCAGGCCGCCGATCAGGAAGATCCGGCCCTGCACCTTCCAACGCCATGGCAGTTCCTGGACCACCTGTTCGCCGCTGGGCACAGTGGTGTACGTATTCATCTCAGCCTCCAGGAAAATTCTACGTGGCCCCGCGCCCCGGTGCGGTCCGCTTCATACTCCGGCGCGCGGGAAGGCCCGGCGCGCTGACGCGATAAACTGGCCTCATCCCCACCACCCGCGGCCCCGCCGCGATATAAGACGGAGACTTTTGTGAGCTTTACGCAGCTTGAGCGTGTATCCATCGACCGTGTTCCCATCCGCCGGGCCCTGATTTCGGTCTACGACAAGACCGGTCTGGAGGAGCTCGCGCGGGGCCTGCACGAGGCCGGCGTCAAGATCGTCTCCACCGGTTCCACCGCCAAGAAAATCGCCGCCGCCGGCATCCCGGTGCAGGAAGTCGAAGAAGTCACCGGCTCCCCGGAAATGCTCGACGGCCGCGTCAAGACCCTCCACCCGCGCGTCCACGGCGGGATCCTCGCCGACCGCCGCGTCCCGGCCCACATGGACACGCTCGCGTCGATGGACATCGAACCGTTCGACCTCGTTGTGGTGAACCTCTACCCCTTCGTGGAGACCGTGAAGTCGGGCGCCGCGCAGGACGACGTCGTCGAGCAGATCGACATCGGCGGCCCCGCGATGGTGCGCTCCGCCGCGAAGAACCACGCCGCCGTCGCCATTGTGGTGGACCCGTCCTCGTACCACGACGTCGTTGCCGCGGCCGCGTCCGGCGGCTTTGACCTGAAGACCCGGCGTCGGCTCGCCGCGAAGGCCTTCGCGCACACCGCCACCTACGACACCGCCGTGGCCAGCTGGACCGCGAGCCAGTTCCTCGACGAGGACGGCGACGGCGTCATCGACTGGCCCGCCTACGCCGGCCTGGCGCTGGAGCGCTCCGAGGTCCTCCGCTACGGCGAAAACCCGCACCAGCAGGCCGCCCTGTACGTCGACAAGGCCGCCCCGGCCGGCATCGCGCAGGCCGACCAGCTGCACGGCAAGGCCATGAGCTACAACAACTTCGTCGACGCCGACGCCGCCCTGCGCGCGGCCTTCGACTTCGCCGAGCCCGCCGTCGCGATCATCAAGCACGCCAACCCCTGCGGTGTGGCCGTGGGGTCGGCCTCCGCGCCGGACCCGATCGCGGACGCGCACGCCAAGGCACACGCCTGCGACCCGGTCTCCGCGTTCGGCGGTGTGATCGCGGCCAACCGCACGGTCACCGCCGGCATGGCCAGGACCGTCGCGGGCATCTTCACGGAGGTCGTGATCGCCCCGGGCTTCGAGGACGAGGCCGTGGAGATCCTGTCCAAGAAGAAGAACATCCGCCTCCTGGCCCTGCCCGAGGGCTACGGCCGCTACCCCTCCGAAATCCGGCAGGTGTCCGGCGGCGTGCTGGTGCAGATGTCGGACCGGGTTGACGCCGAGGGCGACAACCCCGCCAACTGGACCCTCGCTGCCGGTGAGGCCGCCGACGCCGGCACCCTGGCCGACCTCGCGTTCGCCTGGACCGCCTGCCGCGCCGCCAAGTCCAACGCCATCCTGCTGGCGAACCACGGTGCCGCCGTGGGCATCGGCATGGGCCAGGTCAACCGGCTCGATTCCTGCAAGCTCGCCGTCGAACGGGCCAACTCGCTGGGCGTGAGCGTGGAGTCCGAAGTCGACGGCGCCGGCGGTGCCTCGAACGCCGACGCCAGCGGCGCCCCGGAGCGTGCCCGCGGCGCCGTGGCCGCGTCGGACGCGTTCTTCCCGTTCGCCGACGGCCTGCAGATCCTGATCGACGCCGGCGTCCGCGCCGTCGTCCAGCCCGGCGGCTCGGTCCGCGACGAGGAAGTCATCGCCGCAGCCAACGCCGCGGGCATCACGATGTACTTCACCGGCGCCCGGCACTTCTTCCACTAGAGTCGCGCTCAACCTCGCGCGGGGTTCCGGGCTCCCAGCTTCAGCACGAATGGACATGCCCTCCGTTTCCCGGAGGGCATGTCCATTTTTCGTGGCCACGGGTGGGCACATTGGCACTATGTCCACGCACTGCGCTGCGCGGGGTACATGTCCAGTGGTGCCGTCGGACTGGGATCGAGCTGGAGTCCCGGGGGCGGGGGGACATGCTCATTCTGGGAGCCAAGGGCTGGGCACACTGGGATGATGTCCACGCACTGCTCTGCGCGGGGGACATGTCCCGTGGAGCCGTCGGGCTTGGATCGAGCTGGGGTCCCGGGCCGGGGGGACATGCTCATTCCGGGAGCCAAGGGCTGGGCACATTGGGACTATGCCCACGCACTGCTCTGCGCGGGGGACATGTCCTGTGGTGCCGTCGGCCCCGGCGCCACGGCACACGTCAACGCGGGGCCACCGGGCCCATCCCCACTGCTGAAGATGGGCCTCGAGTGACCCCGCGCTGGTATGTGTGCTGCCGGGTGTTGACTTAGGAAGCGGCCGCGGTGGTGTAGGCCTGCTGGATGACCGAGCCCCAGTACGGGCCGTACATCGTGGTGGACTTGCTGCCGTAGCCATAGCTGTTGACCGAGTTCTGGAGGCCGGTGGAGCTGGTACCGACGAACCACGGGCCGCCCGAGGATCCGCCGGTCATGTTGCAGGGGATGCCCTGGGAGTTGAACTGCGGGTTGTAGGGATCGTTCGTGGCGGTCCCACTGCAACTCTTCAGGGATTCACCGTCGAAAGGCCGTGCCGCGGGGTAGCCGAACGCCTTGTAGGTGAGGCCGCGGGCGGCATTGAACTGCAGGCCCGAGGCCCCCACAACGTCCGCGAGCGTCTGGCCGTCGAGCGGTTCCATGACTGCGAAGCCGGTGTCGTACGTCATGTCGCCGCCGGAACTCCACTGGGTCGGGGCGTGCAGGGACTTGGCCGTCCACATGCCGTATGGCGCGTCGCCGTCGAGGTAGGCCGGGACAAAAGTGAACTTGGTGGCGAAGGCGCCGGGGCCCTCGTTGACGCAGTGCCCTGCCGTGGAGACGGTGCTCTTGTTCGCGGAGGAGACCGAGTTGCCGGAGCAGACGTAGTTGGAGCCGCCCAAAGTGAAGAAGACCTTGCCGATGTGCTTAACCGGGGCCGCGCTCGCGTTCGCCTTGGGCTGGACTTCCTTGGCCTGACGTGACGGGCTCTGGGACTCGACGGTGCTGGGCGCCCCCGCTTCCGCCGGGCGGTTCGCAGCGGCCTTGGATTTGGCGCTCTTCTGCATGGCCTTCCCGGCCAGCACGTCGCCGGGTATGGCGCTGCGCATCCGTTCTTCCGTCCAGTACTCCGCCCCGCCGGTCTCGACGACGGTGTGGCTGCTGACCCCCGACGTTTCCGTCGGCGCGTTGCCGGGTGCCGGGGCGGCGCTCGCTGCGCCGGCGGCGGTCACAGCCAGCAGTGCCGCAGCCGAGAGACTAAGGAGGCTGGTGGCCAGAGTTTTGGGTGTTCTCATGGTGGTCCTAACCGGTGGAAATGCGGTGCGGCCCACGGTGGTGGCCGCTGTGATGGGAATGAAACTACGGGACTTTGACCGAGGTGTAAAGCATCTTGTCAATTCTTGTCACAACACACTGCCGGCGTCACGGAGCCCGGGGCGCACGACGCCGGTAGGCGGTAACCCTACTCCCTCGGGTAAGTTAGGTGTGTTGAATTGGCAAAAAATTCCGGAAATACCCAGACCTTCAGGGAGACGCCCGAGCAATGGCAAAGATTATCTATACCCACACCGACGAAGCGCCGATGCTGGCCACCTATTCGTTCTTGCCGATTGTCGAAGCCTTCGCTTCGACTGCCGGTGTGGAAGTGGAGACCCGCGACATCTCGCTGGCCGGCCGTATCATCGCCGCGTTCGGCGACTACCTCACCGAAGAGCAGCGCGTCAGTGACGCCCTGGCCGAACTTGGCGGCCTCGTCAAGAAGCCCGAAGCGAACATCATCAAGCTGCCCAACATCAGCGCCTCGACGCCGCAGCTGAAGGCCGCCATCGCGGAGCTCCAGGGCCAGGGCTACGCCCTCCCGGACTACCCGGACAACCCCTCCTCGGACGAAGAGACGGACATCCGCTCCCGCTTCGACAAGATCAAGGGCTCCGCCGTCAACCCGGTGCTGCGTGAAGGCAACTCCGACCGCCGCGCACCGCTTTCGGTCAAGGCCTACGCCCGGCAGAACCCGCACAGCATGGGTGCCTGGACCGCCGAGTCCAAGACCAACGTCGCCACCATGGACGCCGATGACTTCCGCTCCAACGAGAAGTCCGTGGTCATCAAGGCTGACGGAAACGTCAAGATCCAGCTGGTCAAGGAAGACGGCACGGTCAAGGTCCTCAAGCGGGCCTTCCCCGTCCTCGCCGGCGAGATCGTCGACGGCACCGTGATGCGCGCCGCCGCCCTGGACACCTTTCTCACGGCCCAGGTGGCCCGCGCCAAGGAAGAGGGCGTGCTGTTCTCCGCCCACCTCAAGGCGACCATGATGAAGGTCTCCGACCCGATCATCTTCGGACACGTCGTCAAGGCGTACTTCGCCGAGCTCTTCGACACCTACGGCGCCCAGATCGCCGCCGCCGGCCTGAGCCCGAACAACGGCCTGGCCTCCATCCTCAACGGCCTCGAGGACCTCCCCGAGGAGATCCGCGGCGACGTCGAGGCGGCCATCAAGGAAGGCCTGAACGACGGCCCCGAGCTGGCCATGGTCGATTCGGACAAGGGCATCACGAACCTGCACGTCCCCTCCGACGTGATTGTGGATGCCTCCATGCCGGCCATGATCCGCAGCTCCGGCCACATGTGGGGCCGCGACGGCCAGGAAGCCGACACGCTCGCCGTCCTCCCGGACAGCAGCTACGCCGGCATCTACCAGGTCGTCGTCAATGACTGCCGCGCCCACGGCGCCTTCGACCCGACCACCATGGGCACCGTCCCGAACGTCGGCCTGATGGCGCAGGCCGCCGAGGAGTACGGCAGCCACGACAAGACCTTTGAGATCCAGTCCGCCGGCACCGTCCAGCTAATCGACGACGCCGGCACGGTGCTGATCGAGCACCAGGTCGCCGCGGGCGACATCTGGCGCGCTTGCCAGACCAAGGATGTCCCGGTCCGCGACTGGGTCAAGCTGGCCGTCACCCGCGCGCGCGCCTCCGCCATGCCGGCCATCTTCTGGCTGGACAAGAGCCGCGCCCACGACGCCCAGATGATCGCGAAGGTCGAGGAGTACCTCAAGGAGCACGACACCGAGGGCCTGCAGATCGGCATCATGTCCCCGGAGGAGGCCACGGCCTTCACCCTGGAACGTATCCGCAAGGGCGAGGACACCATCTCGGTGACCGGCAACGTGCTGCGCGACTACCTCACTGACCTGTTCCCCATCCTGGAACTGGGCACCAGCGCCAAGATGCTCTCGGTGGTTCCGCTGATCAACGGCGGCGGCCTCTTCGAGACCGGCGCCGGCGGCTCCGCCCCGAAGCACGTCCAGCAGCTGCTCAAGGAAAACCACCTGCGCTGGGACAGCCTGGGTGAGTTCCTGGCCCTCGCCGTCAGCTTCGAGCACCTGGCCACGTCCACCGGCAACGCCCGCGCGCAGATCCTCGCCGACACGCTGGACCGCGCCACCGGCACCTTCCTGCTCGAGGACAAGTCCCCGAAGCGCAAGGCCGGCGAGCTCGACAACCGCGGCAGCCACTACTACCTGGCCAAGTTCTGGGCGCAGGAACTGTCCCGCCAGACCGACGACGCCGAACTGGCCGCGGCATTCGCTGCTGTTTCCGGCGCACTGGATTCCGCGGAGGAGACCATCCTCGGTGAGCTCCTCGCCGTCCAGGGTTCCCCGGTGGACCTCGGCGGGTACTACCACCCGGACGAGGCCAAGGTGACCGCGGCCATGCGGCCCTCGGCGAAGTTCAGCGATGTGCTGTCCATGCTGGGCTAGGTCCACGAACCGGTGTCCTGCCGGTATTGCTTGACCCCGCACAGCGTTCCACCCCGAACGGCGCACCGGAGATTCCCGGTGCGCCGCTCGGCGTTTCCCGAAGGAGGGGGAGCCCGCGGACTCCTCCCTCCTTCGGCCCGCTAGGGGATCGCCATGGCGCTAGTCGTCGTCCTTGTTTTGGTCTTTGCCCTGACCCTTGCCCTTGGCCTTGCCGCCGTCGGCCGGTGGCGCGACGGCGGGCGGGGGAGCCGCCGCTGCGGCCGCTGCGGCGGCTGCCTCGGCCCGGGCGGCGGCCGCGGCCTGCGCGGCCGCTTCCTCTTCGGCGGCAACCCGGGCGGCTTCGGCCTGCCGGGCGTTGAGGTCCACGCGGACCGTATCGACGGACTTCCGGATGCTCTGGTGCCGTTGAAAGGACACCTCGCCACGGGCGGCCGCTTCGTCCAGTTTCAGTACGAGTTGGTCGAGATGTTTCAGCGACGCGGCCGGATCATTGGCGGCGGCGGCCTCGGTCACGGCAAGGACCTGGGATTGAAGCTCCCGGGCGGCGGTGCGGTCCAGTTCCGGGGCCGCGGCGCAGCCGGCCAGGGCACCGGTGAGCAGCGCCGTGCCGAGGAGCCAACCCGCGAGGAGCGGGCGGGTGCGGCGAGGACGGAATCGGGACCGGGCAGTCTGTGCCGGACGGGCGGTCAGCTTCATGGTTCTACACTCTTCTGCAGCTCTTGCAGGTGCTGCCCCAGGTCCCCGGTCACGGCCGGATAGGGGACGACGGCGGGTGGTTCAGGTGCTGCCAGAGCGACGGCAGCCGTAACGGCACCCGTCACGAGCGCCAGGAGCGCGAGGGACAGCAGGATCTGGGTGCGGCGGCCAGCCAGCCGGAAGCGCGAGGCGGTCCGGGACGGCCAGGAGTCGCGGTTTGCCCGCGGGGTGGTGACCGCGTCCGGGTCCAGCAGGTACCCGGCCCGGGCGGCGGTGCTGGCACTGCCGCCGTTGCCGGCGGCGGCAACTGTGGCGGCAGCCGGGTCACCAACGGGCATGGCAAGCGTCCCGGGGTTGGCGCGTGGTGCGGCCGAGGACAACAGCGGGGGACGGGCCGGCGGGGCCGGCAGGACGCGGGTACGTTCCTCGGCGGGGAGTCCGGGAAGTGACTCGGGCGAAACCAAGGCATGTCGCAGCGCCACTTCGAGGTCCGCGGCGGACGGACGTTCCAGGGGATCCAGCGCTGTCATGGCCCGAATCAGTGTGGCCCATTCGACGGGCACTGAATCGGGGACGGCCGGGGCCCGGTGCAGTCTCGCGACGGCGGATTCCACGGCACTGCCGGGGTATTCCAATTCACCCTTGATGCATTCCAGCAGGACCAGCCCCAGGGAGTAAATGTCGCTTGCCGGACCTAGGTCCGCGCCGCGGGACTGTTCCGGACTCAAGTACGCGGCGGTTCCCACCATGGTGCCCGTGGCGGTCAGCCGGGTCCCGTCCATCATGCGCGCAATCCCGAAGTCGGTGAGCTTCGGCCGCAGGGGTTCCCCGGGGCGGACCGGAACGAGCAGGATGTTTGCCGGCTTGATGTCCCGGTGGACGATGCCGAGCGAATGCAGGTAGGCCAGGGCGTCCGCCACACCGGCTCCGATGACCGCGATATCGGCCAGCGGCAACGGACTGTGCCGGATCCGCGCCCGGAGGTCCTGCCCGTCCACCAGTTCCATGGTCAGGAACGGCCGGGGTTCCTCCGGGATGCGGGTGTCCGTGCCGGCGTCGAAGAGGGTCACCAGGCTCGGATGGTTCAGGGTGGCCAGGAGTTCAATTTCGGCTTCCTGACGCCTGAGGTCGTCAGGATCGGCGGACTGCGGGGCAAAAAGCTTGAGTGCCACCTCCCGGCCGAGATTCACGTCCTTGGCGCTGTAGACGGACGCCATTCCGCCCCGGCCGATCAGTTCCCCCAGCCGGTAGCGGCCGCCCAGGAGCTCTGCCGTGGTGCTATTGGGCGAACTAGTATCCACGTTGTCCCCGTTCCTTCCCCGGGCGCCACGGCGGCCCCCTGAAGAATGATACCGGGACGGGTATCGGCCGCTCGCACTGCGGCCGCGGATCGACGGCCGCAGTGCGGTGGACTCGCGCATCCCGCGAGGCCGTTGAGTCCCCCCAGCGGACCCAACGACGGATTGCTTTTGCG
Source organism: Pseudarthrobacter ribosi (assembly GCF_055412865.1). Classification (NCBI taxonomy): domain Bacteria; kingdom Bacillati; phylum Actinomycetota; class Actinomycetes; order Micrococcales; family Micrococcaceae; genus Pseudarthrobacter; species Pseudarthrobacter ribosi. Next base: position 25,287 of record NZ_JBVAYZ010000024.1, read on the forward strand.
GAGCCTGCGGGGCCGTTGAGTCCCCCAGCGGACCCAACGACGGATTGCTTTTGCGGAGCCTGCGGGGCCGTTGAGTCCCCCAGCGGACCCAACGACGGCTGGCTTTTTCCGGAGCCTGCGGGGCCGTTGAGTCCCCCAGCGGACCCAACGACGGCTGGCTTTTCCGGAGCCTGCGGGGCCGTTGAGTCCCCCAGCGGACCCAACGACGGCTGGCTTTTCCGGAGCCTGCGGGGTCGTTGAGTCCCCCAGCGGACCCAACGACGGCTGGCTTTTCCGGAGCCTGCGAGGTCGTTGAGTCCCCCAGCGGACCCAACGGACCTNAGGTCGTTGAGTCCCCCAGCGGACCCAACGGACCTCACTCCGGCCTCACAAGACCTCAGCGGAAGCCGGCCCTAGGGCGGGCGTTCCTTATGGTGCTGGGAGGGTCTGCGGCGCGCCCGGCGGCCGGCAGGACGTGCCGGGGCAGCGTGCAGCGCTGCGGGCGCTGAACGCGTCCGTTCCTTGGCGGGGGAAAAGAGAGGGCAAAAAGGGGCGCCGGAATACCGGCAGCGGACATTGCCGTCCATTGGGAATCTCCTGAATGACTGTTGGCGGGCGCCCAAGGCAGCCCGATTGGCCGTGCTCTGTGGAGGGCAGAGACGGCTAACTAGTCAGGAGATGAACCGGGGTCAGCGGCGACGGCTGAGTGCACGTGCTGCAGCGGACCACGGATTGGATCAGCGCCGGCTGTGGGAATGACCAGGTACGCGCTGGGAAGCCAGGCGGCCCCACCGGTGGGTCCACCGGAGGAAACGGTATTTCCGGATCCAGAGCCGGGCGCTGCGGGCAGGGCATCGGGCGCGGGCAGATTTGTCCCGTCGGGCCAGGGGGTGGGGCTGTCGTCGCCGGCAGGTGCTGGCGGCACGGTGCCTTCCGGGGTTGCGCCAGCCGGGGGAGCGCTACCCGTCGTTGGCTGGCCGCCTACCCTCGGCCGGACAGGGGTGTCCAGAGCCGGGAGGTAGAGCGGGGTCCCGAAGATCTCAATGTCGGGTGCGGCCGCGCGTTCCCGCAGCGCGGTCAGGCGATCCTCGGTGACGTTGCAGCCGGCCCGGACGTCGGGTTTTGCGGTGGGTACCGGGTCCGGGGGAACGGGAACCGTCGCCGGCGTCGACATGCCCTTGGGCGCCACCTCAATGAGCGGCAGGTTTGGAACCGATGGCCGGGCTGGAAGCGGGCCCGCATCCACGGGGCGCTTTACTGCGGGTTCGGCAGGTGCCGGGGCCGTGGGCGACGAATTCGGGACTGTGGGTGTGGGTGTGGGCGACAAATCCGGGACTGTGGGCGTAGGTGTGGGCGACGGATTCGGGACCGTGTCCTTGTACTTGTCCTTGTCCCTGTGCGGGCGCGTGGGAGCGGTGGCCTTGTCCCTGTGCGGGCGCGTGGGAGCGGTGGCCTTGTCCCTGTGCGGGCGCGTGGGAGCGGTGGCCTTGTCCCTGTGCGGGCGCGTGGGGGCTGTGACCGTGGGCGTGGGCGCGGGCGTGGGGGCGGATTCCGTGGGCGTGGGCGTCGGAGCGGTGACCGGGGCAATGACGGGGAGTCTTGGCGCGGGAGCGGCAACGGGCGTCGTTGGACCCGGCGGGAGAGCCGGGTAAGTTACAGCCGGGTCCGGAGCGGGCGAGGGCGTCGGGCCGGAATCAATCGGCGTGGGGGACGGAACCGGGGCAGTGACCGGCTCGGCCGGGGAGGCCGGCGGCGTGGTGACGGCGGGGTCCGGCGTCGGCTCCCCGGTGGGTGCCGGGACCGGAACAGTTGCCCAAGGCGTTCCCCCAGGGGTGAGACCGGCCGTTGCAGCGGCTTCGACAGTTGCTGGGGCTGCCGCCGCGGGCAGTGTGGCCGCGGGGGCAGCGGCCGCGGCGAGGGCCGTGGTTCCGGCGACGGTGACGTCGGCTGCGGGAGCGGGGGTGGCAGTGTCGTCCGCGCCGGCAGCTGTCGCGGAGAGCGCCAGCCAGGCGAGTCCGGCGGCGCCGCCGAGGATGATCCGCCGGAGCGGACGGCGCGAGCGCATCGGGACTGCTGCTGGGTCCACGCGCACACCCCAATTCCCCATAATGCTCGACGGTTCCCTATAGGGTAAGTCCGCGCGCGGGGGCGAGTCCAGAGCCCAAAGTAACCTTGGGCGTATTTATGGGGAGGAAACGAGCGTCACCGCGCGTCGTTCGGGTAGCTGACACCCAGCTGGGCACGCACGCCGTCGAACAGCCGCATGGTGTTCAGGGAGTCCTCAAGCGGCATTACGGGGCTCTCGATGAGTCCGTGCTGGATGCACCGGGTCACCTCGCGCAGTTCATAGCAGTATCCCCGGCCGACGACGTCGAAGGACTCGCTGCGCGCTTCGTCGAAGCCGACGCGTACCTGAAGCTCCTTGGGGTTGTTGATCGAGCCGATGGCCTGCAGAAACCCCTGGCTGCCGGCCACGGTAGCCGTCCGGGGGCCGTGCGCCAGCAGGGATGAGGTCAGTTGCGCCTGGGCTCCGTGGTGGTACCCGAGGGTCAGAGCGTTCTGGGCGTCCACGCCGTCGTCGTTAAGCCAGCCGGTAGCGCTGACCGTCTGCGGGAAGCCCAGGGTGCCCAGGGCCCAGAGCAGCGGGTACACCGTGATGTCCAGCAGCGCGCCGCCGCCATCCTTCGGGGCCCACAGGCGTGAGGTGGGCGAATACGGCGCCGGGAAGCCCAAGTCCGCCCCCACCCACTTGACCTCGCCGATCTCGCCGGAGGCGGCGATTTCGAAAGCCCGCTGCATGCTCGGCAGGAAGCGGCTCCACATGGCCTCCATCAGGAACAGCCCCTTGGCCCGCGCCAGCGAAACCAGCTCGGAGGCCTCCCGCGCGTTGACGGTAAGCGCCTTCTCGCACAGCACGTGCTTGCCGGCGTTCAGGGCCGCCAGCGCGATTTCGTGGTGGTGGGCGTGGGGCGTGGCGACATAGACGACGTCGACTGCGTCACTGGCGAGCAGCCGTTCGTAGCCGGTCTGCCCGTTGAGGTCACCGTACGCCCGGGCGAAGCCGAAATCCGCGGCGAAGGCATCCGCTGCCGCCTGGGTGCGCGAACTGACCGCGTACAGCTCGGCGTCGGAAAGGAGCTCCAGGTCGCGGGTCACGGACGCCGCGATGCCTCCCGTGGCGATGACGCCCCAGCGCAGCCTGGCGCCGGTGGCGGTGCGGGGATCGGGGTCCGGCTGGCTGAACAACCAGGGTGTGGCGATGTGGGCGGTCATGGAGTCATCCTCTCACCCGGGCGGGGGAGGTCCCTGGTTTGTGCACGCCGGAGCTGAGGGTGCGTCGGGTTGGGGGCCGCCGGAGCTGCTGGAGCCGGAACCGCCGGTCGGTCTTGTTGGCCACCAGCATGGCGAGCGCGAGGCCGATGGCAACCGCCAGCAGGGCGACCACGGCCGCTGTTCGGACCTTGCTTCTGAAGGCGTTGCCTACACTCCGGGCAAGGACGCTCACGTGACTCCTTGGGATCTTGGGCCGGCCGGAATGGCCGGCGCGGGATTTTGGGCAGCAAAAAGCCCCGGCCCGCCAGGAGGCGGTGCCGGGGCTCTTTGAGGTGCTGTTCAGACAGGAACTACTGCTTGGTGATCGGTCCGAGCACCGGATCGTTGACGTATTCCGTGTAGACGTTCTCCTGCGTCACGATGACCGGCTCCAGCAGGTAGGCCGGAACAACCTTGACCGTGTTGTTGTAGGACTTGTCATCGTTGACCTCAGGCGTCTTGCCGGCCTGGAGGTCCTTGACCATGGTGATTGCGTGCTCCACGAGCTTGCTGGTGTCCTTGTTGATGGTGGAGTACTGCTCCCCGGCCATGATGGACTTCACGGACTCGACTTCGGAGTCCTGGCCGGTGACGACCGGAATCGGCTTGCCGGCAGCCTTCACCGAGGTGATGATCGCTCGGGCCAGCGTGTCGTTCGGGGACAGCACACCGTCGAGGGGTGCAGTGCTGTAGGTCCCGGCGAGCAGGGTGTCCATGCGGCGCTGGGCGTTCTCTGCCTTCCAGCCCTGGGTGACAGCCTGCTCAAAGGTCGTCTGGCCGGACAGCACCTTGAGGGTGCCGTCGTCGATCTTCGGCTTCAGGACGCTCATTGCGCCGTCGAAGAAGACCTTCGCGTTGGCGTCATCCGGGGAACCGGCGAAGAGCTCGATGTTGTACGGGCCTTCCGGCTTCTTGGCCTTCATGCCTTCCAGCAGCGCCTGGCCCTGGAGTTCACCGACCTTGAAGTTGTCGTAGGCCACGTAGTAGTCCACGTTGGCGGTGTTCAGGAGCAGACGGTCATACGCGATGACCGTGGCGCCGGATTCCTTGGCCTGCTGCAGCTGGGTGCCCAGCTGAGCACCGTCGATGGCACCGACGATGATGACCTTGGCGCCCTTGGTGATCATGGCGCTGATCTGGTTCTGCTGTTCCGAAACGCCGCCGTTGGCGAACTGCACATCCGGTTTAAAACCGGCAGCGGTGAGGCCGTCGTTGAAGAGCGTCTCCGCCAGGACCCAGTTTTCGCTGGTCTTCTGGGGGAGCGCGACGCCGATCAGGGAGTCTTTCGGGAATGCTTCCCCGCCGGTGGTGGAACCGCCAGTGGTCCCGGTGTCGGCGCGGCCGCAGGCTGTCAGCGCCAGTGCCGCAATAGCAGCGATTGCTGCTGCCTTTCCTGCTTTACCAATCAGTCGCATTGCTTGGTTCACTTTCTTTAGATGGTGTGCGGAGAATCGTGATGGAACGGATCAGGAGCGGATCAGATGCCCCTGGAGATGACCTCTTTGGTGGAGGTGGTCTCGTCGGCCTTGATCTCGCTGCTGCGGCCGAAGTTCTTCATGAGCATGCCGATGATGGATTTCTTGCCCTGGGACTTGTTGTAGACGTCGAAGGCGACGGCGATCAGGAGCACGAGGCCCTTGATGATCTGGGTCAGGTCGGCGCCGACGCCGAGCAGCTGCAGGCCGTTGTTCAGCACGGCCATCACCAGGCCGCCGACGATCGAGCCGATCACGGTGCCGACGCCGCCGGTCACCGCGGCGCCGCCGATGAACACAGCCGCGATGGCGTCCAGTTCCCAGCCGACGCCGTCGAACGGGCCGGAGGCGGTGGAGCGGCCGACGAAGATCATGCCGGCGAGGCCGGCCAGGAGGGACATGTTCATCATGACCAGGAAGTTGACCTTCTTGGACTGCACGCCGGAGAGCTCAGCTGCGTGCCGGTTGCCGCCGACCGCGTAGATGTGGCGGCCGATGACGGTCTTGGAGGAGATGAACCCGTAGATGATCACAAGCGCAGCCAGGATCAGGCCCGGGATCGGGAAGGACGTGCCCGGCCGGCCGGTGGCGAAGAGGTAGGTGGCGTAAAGGATGGCGCCGCAGATCAGGACCAGCTTGACGATACTGACCCAGGCTTCCGGGACCTCGGCACCGAGGGCCTTGGCGTTGCGGCGGGAGCGGATCTCACTGAAGACCACGAAGGCGACAGCGAGCAGGCCCAGCAACACGGTGAGGTTGTTGTAGCCGGTGTCCGGCCCGATCTCGGGCAGATAGCCGGAACCGATCTTCTGGAACTCGGTCGGCACCGGGATGGTGTTGGACTTGCCGACGTACTGGTTGGCGCCGCGGAAAATGAGCATGCCGGACAGCGTGACGATGAACGCCGGAATGCCGACGTAGGCCACCCAGAATCCCTGCCAGGCTCCGATCAGCACGCCCAGCCCCAGCCCCATCAGGATTCCGAGGTACCAGGGGATGCCCCAGTCCCGGATGAAGAGGGCCACGCAAACGCCAACGAACGCCGCAACGGAGCCAACGGAGAGGTCGATGTGGCCGGCAATGATCACCAGGACCATGCCGATGGCAAGGATCAGGATGTAGGAGTTGCCGTTGAAGAGGTTGATGACGTTGCCCGGGGTGAGCGTCCGGCCATCGGTTGCAATCTGGAAGAAGACGATCAGGGCCACCAGGGCGAAGATCATGCCGAATTGGCGGGTGTTGCCGCCAAAGAGCTTCTTGAGCGCGTTCATTGTTTCAGTCCTTGTTTCCGGAGGGTACGGAGCAGTTGGCCCCAGCGGGTCAGGCGGTTTTGCGGGCCGAAGTCATGAGTTTCATGAGCGTTTCCTGGCTGGCTTCGTCCTTGTTGAGCACGCCGGTAATGGCGCCTTCGAAGATGGTGTAGATGCGGTCCGAGAGGCCCAGCAGTTCGGGCAGCTCCGAGGAAATCACGATGACGCCCTTCCCCTGGTTGGCCAGCTGCTGGATGATGCCGTAGATCTCATACTTGGCGCCGACGTCGATCCCTCGGGTGGGCTCGTCCAGGATCAGCAGCTCAGGGTCGGTGAACATCCACTTCGCCAGCACCACCTTCTGCTGGTTGCCGCCGGAGAGTTTTCCCACGCCCTCTTCCACCGACGGGGCCTTGGTCCGCAGGGACTTGCGGTACTGTTCGGCGACGGTGAAGACCTGGTTGGCGTCAATCACGTTGTGTTTGCTCACCTTTTTGAGGTTGGCCGAGACGGTGGTTGCCTTGATGTCGTCCAGCAGGTTCAGCCCCAGGGACTTGCGGTCCTCGGTAACGTAGCCCAACCCGGCGTCGATCGCCTGCTTGACGCTCTTGAGTTCGACGTCCTTGCCGTCCATGTGGATCTGTCCGGAGAGGAATTGGCCGTAGGACCGGCCGAAAACGGAGCGGGCGAGCTCGGTGCGCCCGGCGCCCATCAGCCCTGCGAAGCCGACGATCTCGCCGCGGCGGACGAAGAAGTTGGAGTTCTTGCAGACCATGCGGTCCGGGACCTGCGGGTGGCCCACGTTCCAGTTCTTGACCTCGAAGAAGACCTCGCCGATCTTCGGCTCGTGGTCCGGGAACCTGGATTCCAGAGTCCGGCCCACCATGCCCTTGATGATGCGGTCCTCGTCGACGCCGTCGGCCTTGACGTTCAGCGTCTCGATCGATTTGCCGTCACGGATGATGGTGATGGAGTCCGCGATCTGCTCGATCTCGTTCAGCTTGTGGGAAATGATGATGGACGTGATGCCGCGGCCCTTGAGGCCGAGCATGAGGTCCAGCAGGTGCTGGGAGTCGGATTCGTTGAGGGCGGCCGTGGGCTCGTCGAGGATGAGCAGCTTCACCGACTTGTTCAGGGCCTTGGCGATTTCGACGAGCTGCTGCTTGCCGACGCCGATTTCCTTGATCGGGGTTTCCGGGTCTTCCCGGAGTCCGACCCGGGCCAGAAGCTCGGTGGAGCGGGTCCGGGCCTCGGCCCAGTCGATCACCCCGCGCTTGGTCGGTTCGTTGCCCAGGAAGATGTTCTCCATGATGGACAGCTCGGGGATCAGCGCGAGCTCCTGGTGGATGATCACGATGCCGGCGTGCTCGCTGGCCCGGATGTCCTTGAAATGCTGGACCTCGGCCTGGTAGACGATGTCGCCGTCGTAAGTGCCGAAGGGGTAAACCCCCGAGAGCACCTTCATGAGAGTGGACTTGCCGGCGCCGTTCTCACCGCAGATCGCGTGGATTTCACCGGCCTTTACCCGCAGGTTCACCTCGGACAATGCTTTAACGCCGGGGAATTCTTTGGTGATGGAGCGCATCTCGAGGATTATCGGATCGCTGTGCGTGTTGAGGGACGTCATCTGCCCTTACGCCTCCAATGCATGACTTCGTTGTCCGCCCCTGCAAACCGCAGGGCCGTCTGATGGAAAAGTAAACTGGATCACGGCGTTGTCGTCAAGTCTTTAACGCAACGGCCCGATAACGAAAGGCTTATCCCCGCCGGATTCCGGCGTGCTGGAAGACCAACGCGGTGGCGCCCAGGGCCTCGGCGCGGTCCCCCAGGGAAGACATCGTGAGCGTCGTCGTCTCGCCGATGACGGGCACGGCATGCCGGACCAGGCCCCGCCGGATCGGACCCAGCAGGAGCTCGCCGAGGCCCGCCAGCGGGCCGCCCACCACGATCACTTCGGGGTTGATCAGGTTGGCCACATTGCCCAGGGCGCGGCCGACGGCGAGCCCGGCGTCGTCCACCACGCGCAGGGTCGCGGAGTCCCGGGCGAGGGCCTTGCGGACGATGTCCTCCGGGGTGAGCGGCGCGTCCTCCCCGCGGCCCAGGAGTTCGATCATGGTGGTGGTGGAGGCGATGGTTTCCAGGCAGCCGCGGTTCCCGCAGCGGCACACCAGCCCGTGCTCGTGGATGGTCGCGTGGCCGATTTCGCCGGTGATGCCGACGTTGCCGTAGTAGGGCATCCCGTTCAGGATCAGCCCCGCGCCGATGCCGGACCCGATCTTGAGGAACAGCAGGTTGCTGGTGCCGGTGTGCGGCCCCCAGGTCACCTCCGACAGGGCCCCGAGATTGGCGTCGTTGTCGAGGAAAACCGGGAGATCCAGCGCCTCCTCGAGGCGCTGGAGAATGTTGAGGCCCACCCATTCGGGCAGGATGGCGCCCTGCGCCACCGTCCCGGCGCGGCGGTCGATGGGGCCCGGGATGCCGACGCCGGCGCCCACCACCGCACTGCGTTCCACGCCGCTGCCGGCCAGCAGCCGGTCCAGCAGTCCGACGGCGGCGGTGATGCCTTCCTCGGCGTGGTGGCCCAGGGGGAGCAGGACCGATTCCTCGGCGATCACGTGGTAGCTCAGGGAGGCGAGGACGACGCGCAGGTGCCGGCGGCCGAAGTCGATGCCGACGGCGACGGCCCCGTTGCTGTTGAGCCGGACGTTCAGGGCCCGCCGGCCGGAGCTGGTGATCGGTTCGGTGGAGGCCAACCCGGCGTCCTGCATGATCTTGACGATGTTGGAGACCGTGGCCGTGGAGAGGCCGGTCTGCCGTGCCAGTTCCGCCTGCGTGGAGGGGCCGGCGAGCAGGCATTCAATGATCCGCTGTTGGTTCAGATGCCGGAGTGCGGATTGCGATCCGGGGTTTTTGGATCGGCTCCTCGTTGCGCGCGTTGGTGAGGGCATGCAATGAAGATTGCCCCATCCGCGTCTTGTAGTCAAGAAGTTAACGCATGATAGCTCCGGAAGTCGGCCGGCAGGGCCGGTGCGCGGCTCGGTGCAGTGTCCGCCGGGGCGTCTGCCGCGGCCGGCGGGGTGTTCCGCCCTCCTTTCCCCGCGGCCGGCGGGGCATTCCGCCCCGCTTCCGCCGCGGCCGGGCGGAAATGCACCGGGACGCCGACGCTGGCGGATGGCTACGCTGGAAAGGCGAGAGTCCGCCGCGAAGGGCGGGCCGTAAGGATGCTGAGGTGGTAATGGTGCTACTGGCCCTGATGCAGGCGAACGCCGCCGTGCTGGACGTTGACGCCAACTGCGCTGCGGTGGATGCCGCCGCCGGCAGGGCTGCCGCGGCCGGCGCCCGGCTGCTCCTCACCCCGGAGCTTTTCCCGGTGGGGTATGCGCCCCTCCGGCTGCGGGCGGAGCTTGACCCGGCGGCGCTGCCCTCCATCCGGACGGCCCTGGCGGAGATTGCCCGCCGGAACGGCATCGCGCTGGTCTACAGCCTCCCCGCCGTCACCGCAGCGGGGGAATGGCAGATCACGGCCACCCTCGTCGATCAGAACGGCGAGGAGCTGCTTAGCTACGCCAAGGTTCACCTCTTCGGGCCGGAGGAGCGCCGGGCGTTTGTGCCCGCCGGGGCCAGCCCCGGCGTCGTGGACTTCCACGGGATCAGGACCTCACTGGTGATCTGCTACGACGTGGAGTTCCCTGAGGCCGTCCGTGCCGCAGCGGTGCGCGGCGCCGAGCTGCTCCTGGTGCCCACAGCACTCGCGGAGGGATTCGATGCCGTGCCGCAGGTGCTGATCAGGGCGCGGGCCCTGGAGAATCATCTGACGGTGGCCTATGCGAACCACAGCGGGACGGAGGAGGGCTGCGACTTCCTGGGCGGCAGCGTCATCGCAGCCCAGGACGGCGGGCTCCTGGCCTCGGCCGGCACCGGGGCCGAACTGCTGTTCGCCGAGCTGCCGGAGCCAGGTGCCGCCGGCCACGAGGTAGCGTACCTGGCTGATCGCCGGCCGGAGATCTACCGCTCCTGGGGCAGCTGACCGGTACCGGACTCCGGGGCGTCCGGCGAGGCAGGGGCATCCGGCGCCGGCGGCACCCCGGGCGGCTCGTCCGTGTACTGCAGGGCAATCCACAGCTCGGCCCGGGCCTGCGCCTGGTTGAGGTCCAGCTCCAGCAGCTCCGCGAGCAGGCCGACCTGCCGGCGGATGCTGTTGCGGTGCAGGCCGGTGGCTTTGGCTGTGGCGTCCCAGCTGCCGTTCTCGCCGAGCCAGGCGCGGAGGATCCCGAGCAGGGCGTCCCGCCGCTCCGGTGCCTGCGCCAGCACGGGCGCCAGCAGCCGGGCGGCCAGCATGGCGCCGGCTTCCTTGCCGAGCAGGCCGGCCACGGACCAGGTCACGTCATCCACCCGGACGCTGCGTCCGGTGGTCCCGACGCGGCCGCGAAGGGACCAGGCCCGCCGGTAGGCCTCCGCAAGTCCCGAGAGCTCGGTGGCGCTGCCGATCACGAGGCGCCAGCCGAGCCGTTCTACGCCTGCCAGCAGGGCGTCGTCGACCTTCAGCCGGGTGATGGCGGCAAAGCCGGAGTCGGTGATCTCCACCAGCTTGGTATCAAACATCCGGCGCCACTCCAGCAGCTCCCGCACGGGAGCGGCGGGGGTTGCGGCCGCCTCCGGGCGGATGCCCAGGATCACTCGCAGCTGCCCGGACCGGGTGGAGGAGACGCTCTGCGCCAGCAGGTCCTTGAGCCCGTTGAGGTAGCGGGTGCCTCCGGACGCCAGGCTGTCAGGATGCAGCAGCAGCGCGGTGGCCAGCTGGCTGGGGGCCAGTGAGCCGCTGGTGCGCTGGCGCACCAGCAGTTCCAGCAGCCCGACGGCGGTGGAGACGACGCTGTTCTGGGCCGGAGTCAGCGGGGCATCGGTGCCCAGGACCAGGGCGCCCAGGTTGGCGTCCCGGGTGCTGCGCAGGGGATACCCGAAGACCAGCGCCGAACCTGCCGTGCCGGACGAGTCAAGCTCCACGCGCGGGCCGCTGCCGGAGAGCAGCCTCGCCAGCAGGGGCTGCAGCGTTGCCGCGTCCACGCCCGGCGTGGCCGCGCCGGCGGTTCCGCGGGCACGCACCCGCCCGTCGGTGCCCACCAGGACCGCCCAGACCGGAACCCGCTGCACGAGGGCGGCCAGGAGCTCGTGTTCCGGCCGCGCCGACAGCACCGCGCGCATCAGCTGCCGGTTCGTGTCCGCGAGCTGCCGGAACGTCGTGGCGTTGTCCGATTCCAGCAATTGCGAGAAGGCCAGCCCGACGGCGGCGAAGGGAACGGTCTTCGGGACGGCCACGAGGGTCAGGTTGTGCCGCCGGCAGGCCTGCAGCACGGCGTCGGGCACCGCGTCGAAGTACGGTTCCAGGCCGAAGCCCAGGGCGGAGACGTGCGCTCCGACCAGCCGCCGCACGTAGGCGTCCACGAGGTTTTCGGCTCCGCCCCCGCCCAGGAACGGGAGGCCGGCGGTGAGCAGGAACTCGCCGTCGAGCAGGTACGGGGTGGGATCCTCCAGCTCGCTCGGCTCCACCCAGCGCAGCCGCTCCGCCCCGTTGCCGCCGTCGTGCAGAACCGACAGCTCCGGCGGCAGCTGGCGCAGGAACTGCGCGAGGGTGACGAACCCCAGCCGCTCGCCGTCATCGGCCGCCACTCGCGCCGCATGCGCACCGGCGCGGTGCGGGAGTGCATTAAGTCTCATGGTTGAAGACTATAGGTCATTTTGCACAACCGTGAGAGCTGGCTCACAAGCCTAGGCTGGAGCGGGGAAATCACCACTACTGAAGAACGGACGTCAACGATGACTGTGCCAACTCTTATTGGAGAACGGCCACCGGCCACCACGGGCCGTCCCGGACTGACCGCGCAGCTGCTTCGCCGCAAGCCGATCGGACAGCTCGTCAGCGAAGCCGAAAACGGCCACGGCGGCACGCGGCTGGTCCGCAGCTTCGGTGTGCTGCAGCTGACGATGATCAGCGTCGGCGCCACCCTCGGCACCGGCATCCTGGTGATCCTGGGTGAATCCGTGCCGCTGGCGGGCCCGGCCATCTGGATTTCCTTCGCGATCGCCGGAGTCGCCGCGCTGCTCTCCGCCGTCTCGTACGCCGAAATGGCCGGGATGGTGCCCGCGGCAGGATCGAGCTACTCCTACACGTACGCGACCATGGGCGAAGGCATGGCCTGGATCTGCGGCTGGTGCCTGGTGCTCGAATACGCAGTCTCCGTGGCCGCCGTCGCCGTCGGCGCCGGCCAGTACGTCAACGAAGCCCTCGCCGTCTTCGGCCTCGCGCTGCCGGACGCCATCTCGCAGCCGCCCGGGGACGGCGGAGTGCTGAACGCGCCGGCGATCGTGATCGTGGTCCTGGCCATGGCCCTGCTGGTCCGCGGCGCCAGGGAAAGCGCCTGGATCAACACGGCCATTGTGGTGGTCAAGGTCGGCATCCTGGTGTTCTTCTGCGCCGTGGCCTTCACCGCCTTCAACGCCGCACACTTCGAACCGCTGCTGCCGATGGGCGCCGCTGGCGTCTCCGCCGCCGCCTCCCGGGTGTTCTTCTCCTACATCGGGTTCGACGCCGCCTCCACGGCTGGCGAGGAGGCCCGCAACCCCAAGCGGGACCTGCCCCGGGCCATCCTGCTCTCCATGCTGATCGTCACCTCCATTTACGTGCTCGTCGCGGTCGCGGCGATCGGCGCGCGGCCCTGGGGCTGGTTCGACGGCACCGAAGCCGCCCTCGTGAAGATCCTGGAGGAGACAACCGGGCAGCCTTGGATTGCGCTCGTGTTCGCCGTCGGGGCCGTGCTGGCCATCGCCAGCATCGTGCTGACGGTCCTCTACGGCCAGACCCGTATCCTGCTGTCGATGTCACGGGACGGCATGGTGCCCGGAATCTTCAGCCGCGTCTCGCCCCGCACCGGCACCCCGGTGGCCGGGACCCTGATCGTGGGCACCGCCGTCGCCCTTACCGCGGGCCTCGTCCCGCTCGGGGCGCTGGCGGACGCCACCAGCATCGGCACGCTGTTCGCGTTCGCCCTGGTCAACATCGCCGTCATCTACCTGCGGCGCCACCGGCCCGAACTTGCCCGTTGCTTCCGCGTCCCGCTGTTTCCGCTGACCCCCATCCTCGGCGCCGCCATGTGCGGCTACCTTATGCTCAACCTCGGCACCGACACCTGGGTGGTCTTCGGACTGTGGATGCTGGTGGGACTGGCCGTCTACCTCGGCTACGGCCGCCGGCACTCCCGGGTAGCGGCGCTCAGCCACGAGGAATACCGTGAACTATCCGGCGCAGCCCCCTCCGACACCCCGCCCACACCCGAACCGATGAAGGCACACCACTCATGACAACCGCCACAGAACTCCCGGCGCCCCGACCGGCAGCGCCCGGCGCCGGCGACCAGGCACCCATCACCATGCTGAATCCCGACTTCCCGTTCAGCTACGACCACTACCTGGCCCATCCGGACGGCCTCGGCGCCCTCCCGGCAGGGCTCCACGGAACCGAAGTGGCCGTCGTCGGCGCCGGGCTCTCCGGACTGGTGGCGGCCTACGAGCTGATGAAACTGGGCCTGCGCCCCGTCCTCTACGAGGCGGACCAGATCGGCGGCCGGCTCCGGACCGCAAGTTTCCCCTCCGCCGCCGGCGTTGTCGCCGACCTCGGCGGGATGCGCTTCCCCGTCTCCGGCAAGGCCTTCTACCACTACGTCGAGCTGCTCGGGCTGGAGACCCAGGAGTTCCCCAACCCGCTGGCTGCGGCGACCTCCAGCACGGTGATCGAGCTCGCCGGGGAGAAGCATTACGCCCGCACCCCGGCGGACCTCCCGCCGTTCTTCCGGGAGGTCGCGGAGGCCTGGAAGGCTGCCGTCAACGACGGCGCCAAGTTCGCCGAGATGCAGGACGCCATCCGCGCGCGGGACACCGCCCGGATCAAGGAGCTGTGGAACGCGCTGCTGCCGCTGCTGGATGAACAGACTTTCTACGGGTTCATCGCCGGCAGCGACTCGTTCAAGCAGGCCGGGTTCGCCCACCGCGAGGCGTTCGGGCAGGTGGGCTTCGGCACGGGCGGCTGGGACACGGACTTCCCCAACTCCATCCTCGAAATCCTGCGCGTCGTCTACACCGACGCCGACGACGCGCACCGTCTCATCGCCGGCGGGGCGCAACGGCTCCCGGAGGCACTCTGGCAACACGCGCCGTCGGGCATGGTCCACTGGCCCGAGGGAACATCGCTGGCATCGCTGCACGCCGGCGCTCCGCGCGGCGCCGTGGACCGGATCGCCCGGGACGGCAGCGGCGACTTCCGCATCCGGGAGCGGTGGGGCCGCGAGGCGGCCTATCCGGCCGTGATCACCACCTGCCAGTCATGGCTGCTCTCGACGCGGATCCACACCGAGGAGACCCTGTTCCCGGCAGCACTGTGGACCGCGATCGAGCGCTCCCACTACATGCAGTCCTCCAAGACCTTCGTGATGGTCGACCGGCCCTTCTGGAAGGACATCGATCCGGCGACGGGCCGGGAGGTCATGTCCATGACCCTGACCGACCGGCTCAACCGTGCCACCTACCTGCTGGACAACGGGCCGGAGCAGCCCGCGGTGATCCTGCTCTCCTACACCTGGAACGACGACGCGCTGAAGTGGCTGGCCCTGGACGCGGACCAGCGGGTCGAGCTGATGCTGCACTCGCTCGAGCAGATCTACCCGAACGTGGACATCGCCAGCCACATCGTCGGCCAGCCCATCACCGTCTCCTGGGAAGCGGACCCCAACTTCATGGGGGCCTTCAAGGCCAACCTGCCGGGACACTACCGCTACCAGCAGCGCCTCTTCAGCCACTTCAAGCAGGACCAGCTCCCGGAGGGGCAGCGCGGGATCTTCCTGGCCGGCGACGACGTGTCCTTCACCGCCGGGTGGGCCGAGGGCGCCGTGACCACCGGACTGAACGCCGTCTGGGGCGTCGTCAACCACCTCGGCGGGGCATCGGCGGCCGGGAACCCGGGACCCGGCGACGTGCTTGACGAACTGGGCCCGATCTCCCTGGACTAGGCCCTCAGCCGTGCAGTTCGCGGTGCGCCCGGGCCAGCTCCTGGTAGTGCGCCGCGTTCTGCTGCACGCCCGCGAACTCCTCGTCGGTCAGCTCGCGGCGGACCTTGGCCGGCACGCCGGCGACCAGCGAACGGGGCGGAACCACGGTGCCTTCCAGCACGACGGCGCCGGCGGCCACGAGCGAGCCGGCGCCGATGACGGCGCCGTTGAGGATGGTGGCGCTCATGCCGATCAGGCAGTCGTCCTCGACCGTGCAGCCGTGCACCACGGCGCTGTGCCCGACGCTGACCCGGGCGCCGACCGTGCAGGGGAAGCCCGGGTCGGCGTGGAGCACCACGTTGTCCTGCAGGTTGCTGCCGGCGCCCACACTGATCGCGGCGGTGTCGGCCCGGACGGAGACGCCGTAGAAGGCGCTGGAGTTCTCGGCGAGCGTTGCCTTGCCGATCACCGAGGCGCTCGGTGCGATGAACGCGGATTCGTGGACGGCCGGGGTGTCCCCGGCGAAAGCGTAAATGGGAGCCATGCCTCCAGCCTAGGACACGCCCCTTACCCGTTGCGCTACCACTTGTGGTGGTTCTCAGGGCTGGGAACAACCAAAACTGATAGGTCAACGGGGGTTGTCAGGCGGGGGAGCGGAGCACCGTGAGTCCTGCGCCCGGTTCGGGGAGGACGACGGCGATCGGCGCCCCGGGCGCGGTCACCCGCTCCAGTTCCCGGACGACGTCGTCCCATTTTTCCGGGGGCAGTCCCGCGAGGGCGTCCACCGCCCAGACCGAGGGGAAGGCCGAGGCGGCGAAGGGCAGCGCGCCGGCCGGAGCGACCGAGGCTTCCAGGCCCCGGGCCCGCGCCGCATGGATGTTCTCCTCGGACGGGTCGACGCCGGTGAAGTGGATGCCGGACTGGACAAAGCGCAGCCCGTCGGAGCCCTGGCCGCAGTCCAGGCCCAGCACACCCCTGCGGTCCTCAGCCTTGAGCAGGGCCACGAACTCGGTCAGCGGGTCTTCCGGGGAAAGTGCCATACCCCTATTCAATGACCGTCGTCAGCTGAAATCAACCGGTCTCAGTTGAAAACAACCGTCCGGTTTCCGTCCAGCAGGACCCGGTGCTCGGCATGCCACTGCACGGCCTGGGCCAGCGTGCGGCCCTCCACGTCGCGGCCCATCTGGACGAACTGTTCGGCCGTGCGGCGGTGGTCCACCCGGATGACTTCCTGTTCGATGATCGGGCCCTCGTCCAGGGCCGCCGTCACGTAGTGCGCGGTGGCGCCGATGAGCTTCACGCCCCGGGCGTGCGCCTGGTGGTAGGGCTTGGCGCCCTTGAAGGACGGCAGGAAGGAATGGTGGATGTTGATGGCCTTGCCGGTCAGCTGCCGGCACAATTCGTCGGAGATGATCTGCATGTAGCGGGCGAGGACCGTGAGCTCGATGTCATGCTCGGCCATCAGCGCCCGCAGTTCGTCCTCGGCCTGGACCTTGGTGTCCGGGGTGACCGGGATGTGGTGGAAGGGGATGCCGTAGAACTCGGCCAGGCCCGCCAGGTCCCGGTGGTTGGACACGATGGCGGGGATTTCGATGGGCAGGGTGCCGGAGCGCTGCAGGAACAGCAGGTCATTGAGGCAGTGCGCTGACGTGCTGGCCATCAACAGGGTGCGGACCTTCCGGCCGGCCGGGTTGAGGCTCCACTGCATCCCGAAGGCCTGGGCGACGGGCTCCAGGGTGGCCTGGAGCTCCAGCTCGGAGGACGCCGTCGTGGCCTCGACGCGCATAAAGAAGGTGCCGGTGCTTTGGCTGCCGTACTGCTGCGAGTCCGTAATATTGCAGCCCGCGACGAGGAGGGCGCCGGCCACGGCGTGCACGATTCCGGGGCGGTCCGGGCAGGAGAGGGTCAGGATATAGGAAGCAGTCAGCTGGTCGTCAGTCACGGAAGATAGCCTACCCGCGGTCAACCGGCGGCTCGGTCCGGGCCCCCGGACTGGGGTAGTCTGGAACGGTCGCAACTGGCGTTGGGTGGCTAACCACCAGGGAGCGGCACTCACGAAGACCACGGATCGTACGCCTGGGCCGAGGGTCATGTTTTTCCGGTTGGCAGCGCCCCGCTGCCGGCCCGCATCGGCGCCCCACTGCGGGGTGCCGGCCCTTGCCACGTCCCCGTCTGCCGGGGCCGTAATCTAGGGGCGCTGCCGCGGGCCAGCCGGTAACCTGACCTTAAGCAGTGCCCGTTGCCTAGCCAGGAGTTCCCCCGTGACCACGTCTCTTAGCCTTTCTTCAGCCGCCGTGAGCAACCAGCCGCTGGCCGACCTTGACCCCGAAATCGCCGCAGTCCTCGCCCAGGAGCTGGGCCGCCAGCGCGGCACCCTGGAAATGATTGCCTCCGAGAACTTCGCCCCGCGCGCGGTGATGGAAGCCCAGGGCTCGGTCCTGACCAACAAATACGCCGAGGGTTACCCCGGCCGCCGCTACTACGGCGGCTGCGAGTACGTCGACATCGCCGAGCAGCTCGCGATCGACCGGGTCAAGGAGCTCTTCGGCGCCGAATACGCCAACGTCCAGCCGCACTCCGGCGCCCAGGCCAACGCCGCGGCGCTCTCCGCGATGATCACCCCGGGTGACAAGATCCTGGGTCTGTCCCTGGCCCACGGCGGACACCTGACCCACGGCATGAAGCTCAACTTCTCCGGCAAGCTCTACGAGGTCGCCGCGTACCAGGTCGAGCAGGACGACTTCCGCATCGACATGGACAAGCTCCGCGCGCAGGCCATCGCCGAGAAGCCCCGGGTGATCATCGCCGGCTGGTCCGCCTACCCGCGCCACCTCGACTTCGAGGCCTTCCGGTCGATCGCCGACGAGGTCGGCGCCCTGCTCTGGACCGACATGGCGCACTTCGCCGGCCTCGTGGCCGCCGGCCTGCACCCGAGCCCGGTCCCGTACTCCGACGTGGTCACCTCCACCGTGCACAAGACCCTCGCCGGGCCCCGCTCCGGCGTGATCCTGGCCAAGAAGGAGTGGGCCAAGAAGATCAACTCCAACGTCTTCCCGGGCCAGCAGGGCGGACCGCTGATGCACGTGATCGCCGCGAAGGCGGTCGCGTTCAAGATCGCCGGCACGGAAGAATTCAAGGAGCGCCAGGAGCGCGTCCTCGAGGGCGCCCGGATCATCGCCGACCGCCTCAACCAGTCCGACGTGTCCGACGCCGGCGTCTCCGTCCTGACCGGCGGCACCGATGTGCACCTGGTCCTGGTGGACCTGCGCAACTCCCAGCTCGACGGCCAGCAGGCCGAAGACCTCCTGCACTCGGTCGGCATTACGGTCAACCGCAACGCCGTGCCGTTCGACCCCCGCCCGCCGATGGTCACCTCCGGCCTGCGCATCGGCACCCCGGCCCTGGCCACTCGCGGCTTCGGTGCCGAGGAGTTCACCGAGGTCGCCGAGATCATCGCGACCGCACTGAAGGCCGGTGCCGCCACCAACATCGAGGCGCTCCAGTCCCGCGTGGACAAGCTCGCCGCCGACTTCCCGCTGTACCCGCAGCACGAGCAGTGGTAGGCCATGACTTCTGCTGAGACTGCACACACGGCTGAAACCGCCCGGATCCTCGACGGGAAGGCCACCGCCGCCACCATCAAGGCCGAACTGACCGAACGCGTGGCCGCGCTCAAGACCCGCGGGATCGTCCCGGGCCTGGGCACCATCCTGGTCGGCTCCGACCCGGGCAGCACCTGGTACGTCGGCGGCAAGCACAAGGACTGCGCCGAAGTGGGCATCACGTCCATCCGCCGCGACCTGCCGGAGGAGACCACCCAGGAGGAGCTGCTGGCCGTGGTCCGGGAGCTCAACGAGAACCCGGAATGCACCGGCTACATCGTCCAGCTCCCGCTGCCCAAGCACATCGACCAGGACGTCATCCTGGAGGCCATGGACCCCGACAAGGACGCCGACGGCCTGCACCCGACGAACCTGGGCCGGCTGGTGGCCAACGTCAGCGGCCCCATGAAGTCCCCGCTGCCGTGCACCCCCAAGGGCTGCGTGGAGCTGCTCACCCGGCACGGCATCAGCCTCAGCGGAAAGCGCGTCCTGGTGGTGGGTCGCGGGGTCACGATCGGCCGCCCGGTGGGGCTGCTGCTCACCCGCAAGGACGTCAACGCCACCGTCATCCTGGCCCACACCGGCACGGTCGACCTGCCCGCCGAACTCCGGCAGGCCGACGTCGTGATTGCCGCGGCCGGCCAGCCGCACATGATCAAGGCGGGGGACCTCAAGCCGGGCGCCATCGTGCTCGACGTCGGCGTCAGCCGCGTCGACGACGGCTCGGGCAAGGCGGTGGTCACCGGGGACGTGGACCCCGCCGCGGCCGACGTCGCCGCCTGGCTGTCCCCGAACCCCGGCGGAGTGGGCCCGATGACCCGCGCCATGCTGCTGGCCAATGTCGTGGAAACCGCGGAACGCCACCTGGCCGAGGCGGGCCCCTCCGGCGCCGCCTGAGCCCGTCTGTCCCCAGGGCGCCCCTCCGTCCCGGAGGTGGCGCCCTGGGCCGTTAAAAGCCCCGGACATCTCGGAATGGCCACCGTCTGGATTTTTTACGAAAAGACTCTTTCATAGTTCGGCGGGATCCACTACCGTGATTCGGGTGCCTGAACTAGTCTCAAGAGAATCCTCAGCCAAGGAAGCCTCCCAAAAGGACGCCCCAGTGAGCAGCCCCGCCGAAACCGGCCCGCCGCAGTATGTGATCACCGCCGAAAACCTGACGAAGCGCTACGGCGACGTCGCCGCCGTCGACGGCATCTCCTTCTCCGTGCCCGCCGGTGAGGCCTTTGGCCTGCTGGGCCCCAACGGCGCGGGCAAGTCCACCACCATGAAGATGATCGGCGGCGTGTCCCAGCGGACCTCCGGGAGCCTGAGCATCATGGGCCTGGACCCGGACCAGAACGGGCCGGAAGTCCGCGCGCACCTGGGCGTCGTCCCGCAGCAGGACAACCTGGACGAGGAACTCAAGGTCCGGGACAACCTCCTGGTCTACGGGCGCTACTTCGGGCTGCCGATGAGCTACCTCCGGCCCAAGGCCGACGAGCTGCTGGAGTTCGCGCAGCTCACGGACAAGGCCAAATCCAAGGTGGACGCGCTCTCCGGCGGCATGAAGCGCCGCCTCACGATCGCGCGCTCCCTCATCAACGAACCCCGGATCCTGCTCCTGGACGAGCCCACCACCGGGCTGGACCCGCAGGCCCGGCACATCCTCTGGGACCGGCTGTTCCGGCTCAAGGAGCAGGGCGTCACGCTGATCCTCACCACCCACTACATGGACGAGGCCGAGCAGCTCTGCGACCGCCTGATCGTGGTGGACAAGGGCCGGATCATGGCCGAGGGCTCACCCGCCAGCCTGATCCGCGAGTACTCCACCCGCGAGGTCCTCGAGCTGCGCTTCGGCTCGGAGCGCAACGCCACCGTCGGCGCCGACCTCGAAGGCATCGGCGAACGGCTGGAAACCCTCCCGGACCGCGTCCTGATCTACGCCCACGACGGCGAGGCCGCCCTCGAAGAGGTCTCCGCCCGCGGACTGCGCCCGGTGACCTCGCTGGTGCGCCGGTCCTCGCTCGAGGACGTCTTCCTGCGCCTGACCGGCCGGAGCCTCGTTGACTAGGAAAGCCGGGCTGCCCGAACCGGCAGCCGCGACCGGTCCGGCAGCCGGCGCGGCCCCGGCCGCCGCCCCTGCCGCACTGCGCGCCCACTCGCCGGAGGTCTCGGCCGCCCGGGCCCGGCGCTGGGGGTCCCTCTACTTCGCCGAACACGTCCTGCGGGTGATGAAAAGCTACGGCTGGACCATCGTGATGTACGGCGTCGGGCAGCCCGTCGCGTACCTCTTCGCCATGGGCGTGGGGCTGGCGACGCTGGTCGACACCAACAGCGAGGCCGGCTTCGGCGGGGTCAGCTACCTGACCTTCATCGCGCCGGCGCTGTTGATCTCCGCCGCGGTCATGACGGCGGCGAACGAGTTCACCTTCCCGGTGATGGACGGTTTCAAGTGGCGCCGGATCTACTACGGGCCGCACGCCTCGCCGCTGACCCCGGAGCAGATCGCGCTCGGGCAGATCATCGCGGTGACGGCGCGTTTCCTGGTGCAGTCCGCCATCTACTTCGCCGTGGTGGCGCTGTTCGGGGCGGCGCCCAGCGGCTGGGGCTGGGTCTCGATCCTGGTCGCCACCCTCGCCGGGCTGTCCTTCGGGCTGCCGCTGATGGCCTACGCAGCCTCGATCAAGGAGGACAAGGGCCAGTTCGCCATGGTGATGCGCTTCATCGTGATGCCGCTGTTCCTGTTTTCCGGCACCTTTTTCCCGCTGGACACCCTTCCCCTCGCCGTGCGCTGGATCGGCTGGATCTCACCGATCTGGCACGGCACCGAGCTGGGCCGGGTCTTCAGCTACGGCTACGAGGAGCCCCCGCTGCTGACGATCGTGCATCTCGTGTTCCTGCTGGTCCTCACGGTGGCAGGCTGGGTCCTGACCAAGCGCCAGTTCATCAAAAGGATGGCCGGATGAGCGCCGTCACCACCAGCCACAGCGCCACCGAGGCCGCCCGCAACCGGAAGTTCGGGCCGCTGTACTCCCGCAACGTCCGCGCCGTCGTCGCCCGCGGGCTGATGGCCACCAAGAGCAGCAACTGGATGGTCATGCTCTCCGGCTTCTTCGAGCCCGTGCTGTACCTGATCTCGATGGGGGTCGGGCTGGGCGCGATCGTCGGCTCGGTGCAGGGGCCCGGCGGCGGGGAGATCTCCTACGCCGCCTACATCGCCCCGGCGCTGCTGGCCGTGTCCGCGATGAACGGCGCGGTCTACGACTCGACCTGGAACGTCTTCTTCAAGATGAACTTCGCCAAGCTGTACCAGGGCATGCTCTACACCTCGCTGGGCCCGCTCGACGTCGCCATGGGGGAGATCTTCCTGGCCCTGCTGCGGGGCCTGATGTACGCGACGGGGTTCACCGCGGTGATGGGGGTGATGGGGCTGATCACGACGCCGTGGGCGATCCTGATGATCCCGGCCGCGGTGCTGATCGCCTTCGGCTTCGCGAGTTTCGGCATGGGCATCACCAGCTTCATGAAGACGTTCCAGCAGATGGACTGGATCAACTTCGTGATGCTGCCGATGTTCCTGTTCAGCGCCACGTTCTACCCGCTCAGCGTCTACCCGCAGTACATCCAGTGGCTCATCCAGGCCATGCCGCTGTGGCACGGTGTGGAATTGCTCCGCCAGATCAGCGTGGGCAGCTTCAGCCCGGCGACGGTGGTGCATATCGGCTATTACCTCGTGATGATCGCCTGCGGCGTGCTGCTCACCACCGGCCGGCTGCGCCGGCTGTTCCTCAAATAGGGCCCGGGTCGGACCTCGGGGCGGGCGCCCGTTCGCCCCGGGTGGAAGCGGCCCGCGCCGATGCGAGGGTTTGCGATAATAGGCTCATGCAATCTCTGGGCAACTCCGCGTCTTCCAAGCCGTCCGCGAATAACACCGCCGCAGGCAAGTTCTCCATGTTCCGCATCAGCGGACCCGGGATGATGGTGTTTATCATCGCCTTCGTCGTCGCGGTCATCTTTGCTGCGAACCAGAACGACGTCGTCGGCTGGCTCGTGGCGATCATCGCCGGCTTCTGGCTCGCCCTGGCTTCCTTCGTGGTCTTCAGCATCCAGAAGGCAGCCCGGAAGGCCGGCGCCAGGCTCACCGAAGCGCAGAACTCCTTCAACGCGGCTGCCGGCCGGGCGCCGTCGTCGGGCAGTGTGGACCACGGCGGCACGCGCCTCGTGCCGGGCCGCCGCGAAGCCGGCGAGGTCCGGGACCTGAAACTCGACCACTCGTTCAAGATTGTCCAGGTGCAGGTCCGCGTCGTCGAGCAGGAGCGGGCGAAGGGCGCCGCCGCGGACCAGGACACGATCTTCCGGGCGCTCGAGACCATTGAGATCACCGCCACCAACGCGCGGGACATGATCAAGTCCTCCGGCACCGACGAACCCGTCGCCGGAACCATTGTCGACTAGAGTGGATCGGGTGAGTTCGGCATTGAAGAAGGACAACCTTCGCATCGCATCAGTCAACGTCAATGGCCTCCGTGCCGCCTACAAGAACGGCATGGCGGAATGGCTTGAGCCCCGCGAAGTGGACATCCTCTGCCTGCAGGAGGTCCGTGCGCCTGACGCGATCGTCCACGCGCTGCTCGGCGAGGGCTGGTACATCCTGCACGCCGAAGCCGAAGCCAAGGGCCGCGCCGGCGTCGCCATCGCCTCCCGGACCGAACCCCTGCAGACCCGGGCGGGCATCGGCGATGACTACTTCGCCACCGCCGGCCGCTGGGTCGAGGCCGACTACATTGTCCGCAACGCGGCGGGGGAGGCCTCGCAGCTGACCGTCGTCAGCGCCTATGTGCACTCCGGCGAGGCGGGCACCCCGAAGCAGGACGACAAGTTCCGTTTCCTCGACGTCATGGTCGACCGGCTTCCCGAGCTGGCCAAGCACAGCGACCATGCCCTCGTGGTGGGCGACCTCAATGTCGGCCACACGGAACGGGACATCAGGAACTGGAAGGGCAACGTCAAACGTGCCGGCTTCCTGCCGGAGGAGCGGGCCTACTTCGACCGTTTCTTTGGCGAGGACATCGGCTGGAAGGATGTGCACCGGGGCCTGGCGGGCGACGTCGACGGCCCCTACACCTGGTGGTCGCAACGGGGACAGGCCTTCGACAACGACACCGGCTGGCGCATTGATTACCACATGGCCACGCCCGCCCTGGCTGCTGCGGCAGTGTCAGCCGTTGTTGACCGGGCACCGTCCTGGGACACACGCTTCTCCGACCACGCCCCGCTGGTAGTGGACTACCGGCTCTAGTCTTAAGGCTCCCACGAATGACTTCTCCTTCCACTGTGACCCCGGTCGACGACGCTGCCACTGTCACGGCCACGGCCGCCGCTGCCGTCCCCGGCGCTGCTGTCCCGCTGGGGGTCCGGCAGCGCATCCTCTCGGGCATGCAGCCCTCGGCGGATTCCCTGCACCTGGGCAACTACCTCGGCGCGCTGGTGAACTGGGTCCGGATGCAGGACGAGTTTGACGCCATCTTCTTCATCCCGGACCTGCACGCGATCACGGTTCCGCAGGATCCGGCCGAACTGGCCCACCGCACCCGGGTCACGGCCGCGCAGTACATTGCCGGCGGCGTCGATGTGGACAAGTGCACACTCTTTGTCCAGTCCCAGGTGCCCGAGCACGCCCAGCTGGCCTGGGTCCTGAACTGCATCACCGGCTTCGGCGAGGCCTCCCGGATGACCCAGTTCAAGGACAAGGCCTCACGGCACGGCTCGGACCAGGCCAGCGTTGGCCTGTTCACCTACCCGGTCCTGCAGGCCGCGGACATCCTCCTCTACCAGCCGCACGGTGTGCCGGTGGGAGAGGACCAGCGGCAGCACGTGGAACTCAGCCGCGACCTGGCCCAGCGCTTCAACTCCCGCTTCGGCGAGACCTTCAACGTCCCGGCGCCTTTTATCCAGAAGGAATCGGCGAAAATCTACGATCTGCAGCACCCCACCGCCAAGATGTCCAAGTCGGCGGAGTCACCGGCGGGGCTGATCAACCTCCTGGACGATCCCAAGGTCATCGCCAAGCGGATCAAATCCGCGGTGACGGACGCGGAGACGGAGATCCGCTTCGACCGCGAGGCCAAGCCCGGGGTTTCCAACCTCCTGACCATCTACTCGGCGATCACCGGGCAGAGTGTGGAGTCCCTCGTCGCCGCCTATCAGGGCAAAATGTACGGGCACCTCAAGGTCGACCTCGCCGAGGTCGTGGCGGAGCGCCTGACCCCCATCCGGGACCGGGCCAAGGAACTCCTGGACGACCCCGCGGAGCTTGACCGGCTGCTGGCGCTCGGCGCCGACAAGGCCCGCGAGATCGCCTCCGTCACCCTGCGCGACGTCTACGCCAAGGTGGGGTTCCTGCCCTACGCCGGAACCCAGGGAGTCCGCTAGCGCAATGTCCCCCGTCAGCAAAGTCACCGCCAACGCGCCGGCCCGCACCTCGGCGCGTGCCGGCAGCAGCACGGCTCCAGGCAATCACGACGCCGGAGGCAACGGGCAGCGCACCGAAGGTATCAGTATCGGCGTCATACTGGGGTTTCCGACGGACATCGCCGAGGAGCTCCAGCGCTGGCGGGCGTCCTTCGGTGACCCCATGGCGGGCGTCATTCCCGCCCACATCACGCTGGTGACCACCACCATGACCCAGGACTGGGAAGCCACGCTCGCCCATGTGCGGGACGTGGCGAGCAAGCAGGAGCCCTTCCACGTGACCATCGCCGGGACAGGATCCTTCCGGCCGGTGTCTCCCGTGGTCTTCCTCAACGTTGAGGACGGCTTCGGGGACTGCGTCAGCCTGCACGAGCAGCTGCAGACCGGACCGCTGGAGCGGGAACTGCCGTTTGCGTACCACCCGCACGTCACCGTCGCCCACGACGTCGCCCCCGAGAGCCTCGACGAGGCCGAGACGGCGCTCAAGGATTACAGGGCCACGTTCCCGGTGGCTAGCATGGGACTCTACGAGCATGATGACAACGGCATCTGGCAGCTACGGGAAGAACTTGACTTTGGGACCGAATCTGACAACGACCGAGGCGAGGGCGGTGTCGCGGGCGCCCGCTGAGCCGCCGCTCCCCACCGATCTGGCCGGGCTGAAGCTCGAAGTCATCCGGAAGAGGGTCGACTGGAGCAAGGTTCGACGCTCCGGCGGCGGGGGCATGGCGTCGCTGATGGCGATGGTGGGGTGGCTGCTGGCCCGGCTCAACACGCTTCTGCCGCTGCGCGCGTTCCAGCACTACGGGCGCCAGCACGGCCCGCTGATGAGTGCCGGCATCGGGTTCAGGATGTTTTTCTCCGTCACGGGCCTGTTGGCCACCGGGTTCGCCCTGGCCGGCCTTTTCCTGAGCGGACAGCCTGCGCTGCTGGACCAGATCATCAAGAGCGTGGCCATGACCGCGCCCGGCCTCCTGCAGGTCGACGGCAGCGAGGGGCTGGTTGACCCGTACGCGCTGCTGAACCCCTCCAGCCTGGGCTGGGCGGCCGTGATCGCCGCCGCGGTGACGGTGTTTACCTCCCTGGGCTGGATCAGCGGCGTCCGCGACGGCGTGCGGGGCATGATGCAGCTCGGCCCGCGGGGCATGAATCCGGTCCTGCAGATCCTGCGCGACGTCGGCACCGTGGTCCTGCTGGGGGTGGCCCTGGTGACCAGCGCGGCCGTCTCGCTCGTGTTCGGCACGGCCGCGGACTGGGTCGCCGCGCAGCTGAACCTCGACCCGCTGCTGGCCGGGCCCCTGACGACCTCCGTGACGATCCTCGTGCCGCTGCTGCTCGGCTGGGGCACCGCCTTGATCATGTTCCGCGTGGCCGCGGGGCTGAAACCCTCCCGGCGCTCCCTGATGGAAGGGACCCTCCTCGCCGCGGCGGGCACCACCGTGCTGCAGATCTTCAGCACCCAGCTGCTGGCCAGTGCGGGCAAGAACCCCATCCTGGCGCCCTTCGCGATCATTATCGGCCTGCTGATCTGGTTCAACCTGGTCAGCCAGGTCTACGTGGTCTGCGCCGCGTGGGTGGCGATCCGGGAGCAGGACCTCAGGCTGGCGCCGGCCGGCAAAAAGACCGGGTGGGGCGCCCGCCGCGTCCAGCCGGGCAAGACCCCGGTGGAGTCCGGGGAGAGCCCCCGACCGGTCGGGGCTACGCGGTGGCGTCGAGGTACTGGTCGGCCCAGGCTGAAATAATCTTCGCCGCGCGGGCCGCCTGGCCCTTGGCCGTCAACAGGTGATCGCTGCCCTCCAGCGACACGAAGCTGCGCGGATGCCGGGCCGTCTGGAAGATGGTACTGGCATTCTCGATGCCGACCGTGTTGTCGGTGGGGGAGTGCAGCACCAGCAGCGGCTTCCCGAGCCGCCGGATGCAGTCCGTCAGGTCAGCGTTCTCCAGGTCCTCCACGAAGTGCCGGCGGATCTCCACACGTTTGCCGCCCAGGTCCACCTCGGCGCTGCCCTCGCTGAGGATCCGGTCCAGGGCGGCGTCAAAGACGTGGGCCACATGCTTGGGCGAGAACGGCGCGCCCACGGTGGCGACGGCGTCGAGCTCCGGGATCTCCCGCGCCGCCGCCAGGACGGCGGCCCCGCCAAAGGAGTGGCCCACGAGCAGCGATACCGGCCGGCCGGAGTCGCGCATGAATTCGGCGGCCTTCACGGTGTCCGCCACCTTGTGGCTGAAGGAGCCCTCCGACCAGAGGCCGGCGGATTCGCCGAGGCCCAGGTTGTCGAAGCGGAGCATGCCCACCCCGTTGTCCGCCAGCGCCTTGCACATCCGCGAGGCCGAAGGGCTGTCCTTGCCCAGCGTGAAGCCGTGCGAGAACACGCCCCAGCCCTTCACCGGCCCCTCGGGGACGTCGACGATGCCGGAGAGGAGTTCGCCGGTGGAACCCTGGAAGGAGACTCTTTCGGAGCGGGACACGGGGGGCCTTTCGTTCAAGGGGTAAGACGACGACGGCGCCCCCACCTGGCAGGTGAGAGGCGCCGTCGTCGTGGTTCTCTTGATCTAGCTGAGCAAGGTGCTAGATCTTGCGGGACAGGATGGCCTGCTTGACCTCAGCGATGGCCTGCGTGACCTGGATGCCGCGGGGGCATGCCTCGGTGCAGTTGAAGGTGGTGCGGCAGCGCCACACGCCTTCCTTGTCGTTGAGGATCTCCAGGCGCATGTCGCCGGCATCATCACGGGAATCGAAGATGAAGCGGTGCGCGTTGACGATCGCCGCGGGGCCGAAGTACTGGCCGTCGGTCCAGAACACCGGGCAGGACGAGGTGCACGCGGCGCACAGGATGCACTTGGTGGTGTCGTCGAACCGTTCGCGGTCCTCGGCGGACTGCAGGCGTTCCTTGGTGGGCTCGTGGCCGCGGTTAATCAGGAACGGCATGACCTCGCGGAAGGACTGGAAGAACGGCTCCATGTCCACGATCAGGTCCTTCTCCACCGGGAGGCCCTTGATCGGCTCGACCGTGATGGGCTTGGACGTGTCCAGGTCCTTCAGCAGGGTCTTGCAGGCGAGGCGGTTGCGGCCGTTGATGCGCATGGCATCGGAACCACAGACACCGTGCGCACAGGATCGGCGGAAGGAGACGCTACCGTCGATTTCCCACTTGATCTTGTGCAGGGCGTCGAGGACACGGTCCGTGCCGTACATGGTCACGTGGAAGTCATCCCAGGTGGACTCGTCGGAGACCTCCGGGTTGTAGCGGCGCACGCGCAGGTGGACGTCGAAGGACGGGATGTCCCCGCCGCCACCGATGTGGGCGGGCAGTTCGATCTTGGAAGCTGGCTCAGCGAGTTCAGCGGTCATCTTAGTACTTCCTCACCATCGGCTCGTAGCGCGTAAAGACCACCGGTTTGGTGGCAAGCCGGATACCCGCAATCGCCTCCGCGGAACCATCCGCAGGGGCGTGGTCATCCTTGTACGCCATGGAGTGCTTCATGAATTTGTCGTCGTCGCGCTCGGGGAAGTCCTCGCGGAAGTGGCCGCCACGGGATTCCTCGCGGTGCAGGGCCGCCACGGTCATGACCTTGGCGAGCTCCAGCAGGAAGCCCAGTTCCACGGCCTCCAGGAGGTCCAGGTTGAAGCGCTTGCCCTTGTCCTGGACGCTGATGCGCTGGTACCGCTCCTCGAAGGACGCGATGTCCGCCAGGACCTGGTTCAGCGTCTCGGCGGTGCGGAACACCTGCATGTTGGCGTCCATGGTGTCCTGCAGTTCCTTGCGGATCGCAGCGACCTTCTCGGTGCCGTCGGAGGTGCGGACGTGGTCCAGCAGGTCCAGCGTGTAGGCCTCCGGGTCGACCGGGAGCTCCACGAACTCGGCGGTCTTGGCGTACTCCGCGGCGGCAATGCCGGCGCGCTTGCCGAAGACGTTGATGTCCAGCAGCGAGTTGGTGCCCAGCCGGTTGGAGCCGTGCACCGAGACGCAGGCAACCTCGCCGGCGGCGTAGAGACCCGGGACCACGGTGTCGTTGTCCTGGAGGACCTCGGCGGTGATGTTGGTGGGGATGCCGCCCATGGCGTAGTGCGCCGTCGGGAAGACCGGTACCGGCTCCGTGTACGGCTCGACCCCGAGGTAGGTGCGGGCGAACTCGGTGATGTCCGGCAGTTTGGCGTCGATGTGCGCCGGCTCAAGGTGCGTCAGGTCCAGGAGGACGTAGTCCTTGTTCGGGCCGCAGCCGCGTCCCTCACGGACCTCGTTGGCCATGGAGCGGGCCACGATGTCGCGCGGGGCGAGGTCCTTGATGGTCGGGGCGTAGCGCTCCATAAAGCGCTCACCCTCGGAGTTGCGCAGGATCGCGCCTTCGCCGCGGGCGGCCTCGGAGAGGAGGATGCCCAGGCCGGCGAGGCCTGTCGGGTGGAACTGGTAGAACTCCATGTCCTCCAGCGGGATGCCGCGGCGGAACGCGATGCCCATGCCGTCGCCGGTGAGGGTGTGGGCGTTGGACGTGGTCTTGAAGACCTTGCCGGCGCCGCCGGTGGCGAACACCACGGACTTGGCCTGGAAGACGTGCAGCTCGCCGGAGGCGAGGTCGTAGGACACGACGCCGGCCACGCGCTTCTGCTTGTACGGCGTGCCGTCCTCGCGGACAGCGTCTTCCTCGACCGTGAGCAGGTCAAGGACGTAGTACTCGTTGTAGAACTCGACGTTGTGCTTGACGCAGTTTTGGTACAGGGTCTGCAGGATCATGTGGCCGGTGCGGTCGGCGGCGTAGCAGGCGCGGCGGACCGGAGCCTTGCCGTGATCGCGGGTGTGGCCGCCGAAACGGCGCTGGTCAATGCGGCCCTCGGGCGTGCGGTTGAACGGCAGGCCCATCTTTTCCAGGTCCAGGACGGCGTCGATCGCTTCCTTCGCCATGACCTCGGCGGCGTCCTGGTCAACCAGGTAGTCGCCGCCCTTGATGGTGTCGAAGGTGTGCCACTCCCAGTTGTCTTCCTCGACGTTGGCCAGGGCCGCACACATGCCGCCCTGCGCCGCGCCGGTGTGGGAGCGGGTGGGGTACAGCTTGGTCAGTACTGCTGTTCGGGCGCGCTGACCTGATTCGATCGCCGCGCGCATCCCGGCGCCACCGGCACCGACGATGACGACGTCGTACTTATGGACCTGCATACCAGACGCTCTTTCTCTCAAAATTCGCTAACAACACCGGCCGGCGGAGCCAGGACGGTGAAACCTCGTGGAAATCCCTTGCCCGCACCGGGCAGGCAAGGGACCGGCTGCCGCTGGGGCTGCGCCGCTACGGCGCGGGGCAGAACCCGCCGGGCAGCTGGACACCGTTGACCACGGGGCACGGGTCAAAGGTGAAGATGACCAGGGTGCCCAGGATGATGATGGCGGTGGTGGCCGCGTACAGCACGATCTTCAGCCACAGCCGGGTGGCGTCCTTTTCGGCGTAGTCGTTGATGATGGTGCGCACACCGTTGGTGCCGTGCAGCATGGCGAGCCACAGCATGGCCAGGTCCCAGATCTGCCAGAACGGATCGGCCCACTTGCCGGCCACAAAGCCGAAGTCGATCGCGTGGATGCCTTCGCCCACCAGCAGGTTGACGGCCAGGTGTCCGAAGATCAGGACAACGAGGACAACGCCCGAGAGCCGCATGAAGAGCCATGCGAACATTTCGAAGTTCCCCTTGGAACTGCCGCTGCGGCGGTACTGCGGCGCGATCCGGTCGCTGCCCACCTTGGCAGCGGCTTTCGGGCTGCGCGGGCTCTCAATCTGAGTTGCACTCATGGCTAGTGACCTCCGAGGGCGAGGGAAAGGTGGCGGATGGAGAAGCCCACCATGACGACTGCCCAGAGAATGAGCACCGCCCACAGCATCTGGCGCTGGTACTTCGCGCCCTTCTTCCAGAAGTCGACGGCGATGATCCGCAGGCCGTTGAAGGCGTGGAACACGATCGCTGCGACGAGGCCCGTTTCACCCAGGGCCATCAGGGGGTTCTTGTAGGCACCGATCACGGCGGTGTAGGCCTCCGGGGACACACGTACCAATGAGGTGTCCAGGACGTGGACCAACAAGAAGAAAAAGATCACTACAC
The DNA here is from genome assembly GCF_055412865.1 of Pseudarthrobacter ribosi. Taxonomy (NCBI): domain Bacteria; kingdom Bacillati; phylum Actinomycetota; class Actinomycetes; order Micrococcales; family Micrococcaceae; genus Pseudarthrobacter; species Pseudarthrobacter ribosi. The sequence goes on from NZ_JBVAYZ010000024.1 coordinate 56,475, forward strand.
CGGTAATGCGATGTCCAACCCAGGACCACATGCCTTCACGGCCGCGGTACAAGGTGCCAGCTGGTTTTGTCGGCACTGAATAAACCTCCCTGCAACACAGCGGCGCTGGCATGGGATCCACGCGGGGGGAACGCCTGCTGCGAGAGCACTCGTAAGCTCAAGCCTAAATCTAGGCTTCGCTAACAGCTTATTCAATTTAGCCACCCGTTGGTGACGGCGCCCGGCGCGGTTTTCGTCCACTTTTGAGACAAACGCCACATTCCCGGCCGGGCCGGGGAGTGCCGCCGGCGGGCCGGGACCGCACCCGGGGATGACGCTTCGGCGCCGTGTCCGCGCCCGGTCGGGGACTCATGCGGTACGTTCGGCTAAAGTAGCCGTGATGACTACAGACAAAGCGACAAGCCAGGACTCACTCAACGATTCGGCCCTGCGCCGGTTTATTGCCGTGATTCCGGCAGGCGGTGTGGGGACCCGCCTCTGGCCCCTGTCGCGGGCAGCAGCCCCCAAGTTCCTGCACGACCTCACGGGTTCGGGCAGTACCCTGCTGAGATCCACGTACGACCGGCTGGAACCGCTCGCCGGCAAGCACATGCTCGTGGTGACCGGCAAGGCCCACCGTGACGCCGTCTGCCGGCAGCTGCCGGAGATCGACGACGCCGACCTGGTGCTGGAGAGCGAGCCCAAGGACTCCGGCGCGGCCATCGGGCTGGCCGCGGCCATCCTGCACGAGCGCGACCCGGACACCATCATGGGCTCCTTCGCCGCGGACCAGGTGATCAGCCCGGACGAGCTGTTCCATGACGCCGTCAGGGAAGCCATCCTCGCGGCCGCGGCCGGAAAGATCGTCACGATCGGCATCAAGCCCACCCACCCTTCCACCGGCTTCGGGTACATCCGGGCCGGGAAGAACCTTGGCGTGGCCGGGGCCCCCAGTGCCCAGGCCGTCGTCGAGTTCGTGGAGAAGCCGAGCGAAGAGGTCGCCCAGGAGTACGTCGACAGCGGCGAATATGTCTGGAACGCCGGGATGTTCGTGGCTCCGGTGTCGCTGATGCTCAAGCACCTCGAAGCCAACCAGCCCGAGCTCTTCGCCGGCGTGCAGGAAATCGCCAAGGCCTGGGACACCCCGCAGCGCGATGAGGTCCAGGCCCGCGTCTGGCCCACCCTGCCCAAGATCGCCATTGACTACGCCGTGGCCGAACCGGCCGCCGCCGCCGGCGACGTCGCCGTCGTTCCCGGGACGTTCCGGTGGGACGACGTCGGGGACTTCGCCTCGGTGGGCCGGCTCAACAGCGCCAAGGAAGTCAAGGACGTCACCGTGATCGGTGAGGGCGCCCGCGTCTTCACCGAGGACGCGAGCGGTGTGGTGGTCTCCGATACCAAACGCGTGATCGCGCTGATCGGGATCAAGGACGTCGTGGTGGTGGACACCCCGGACGCGCTGCTCGTGATGCACAAGGAGCACTCGCAGCGCGTGAAGCAGGCTGTCGACGCCCTCAAGGCCAGCGGCGACACCGACGTTCTCTAACTTGCGGCGGTCAACAGGGTCTTCCGCCCCTACCGGGGCGGAAGGAAATGTTCGCCAATCCGTAACGCGCCGTACGCGATGCCGCTATTTTATCTGCGCTCGCTAGAGTTATTCCGTGCGTAACTACTCTACTGAAGCTGAGCCCACCACATTGGTGGGGCCGTGGCTCGAGCCCCTGCTGCCGGAGCTGATCGCGTTCCGCCGGGACCTGCATGCGCACCCGGAGCTGTCCTTCAAGGAGTTCCGCACCACGGACAAGCTCGCAAAGCGCCTCGAGGAAGCCGGGCTCAAGCCCCGACGCCTCGAAGGGACCGGCCTATCGGTGGACATCGGCGACGGTCCGATCGCCACCGCCCTGCGCGGCGATATCGATGCCCTCCCGATCATCGAGGAGACGGGCCTGCCGTTCGCCTCGAAGCACCACGGCGTCACCCACGCCTGCGGCCACGACGTCCACACCGCCACCATGCTCGGCGCGGCTCTGGTCCTGCAGCGGATGCACGAGGAGTCACCGCTGCGCGGTACCGTCCGGATCATCTTCCAGCCTGCCGAGGAAACCATGCCCGGCGGCGCCCAGAGCTGCATCGAGCAGGGCGTCCTCGACGGTGTTCCGCGGATCTTGGCCCTGCACTGTGACCCCCGGATCGAGGTGGGCAAGATCGGCACCCGGATCGGCGCCATCACCTCCGCCTCGGACACAATCAAGATCGAACTGACCGGCCGCGGCGGCCACACCTCACGCCCGCACCTGACCGAAGAACTCGTCTTCGCCCTGGCGCAGATCGCGGTCAATGTCCCGGCGGTACTGTCCCGCCGCGTCGATGTCCGCAGCGGCGTGTCCGTCGTCTGGGGACACATCTCCGCCGGAGCCGCCCCCAACGCGATCCCGGCCAGCGGCTACATGGCGGGCACCATGCGCTGCCTGGACCGCGACGCCTGGCACAACGCCGGCAAGATCCTCGACGAGGTCATCCAGCAGATCGCCGCACCGTACGGCGTCGACGTCCACCTGGAGCACACCCGCGGCGTGCCTCCCGTGGTGAACTCCGAGCACGAGACCGCCCTGATCGAAGCCGCGGCCCGCGCCGAGATCGGCGAGGGCGCCGTCGTCCTGACCCCGCAGTCCATGGGCGGCGAGGATTTCGCCTGGTTCCTCGCGGACCTTCCCGGCGCCATGATGCGGCTGGGCACCAAGACCCCCGGCGGCGAGGAGTACGACCTGCACCGCGGCGACTACATCCTGGACGAACGCGCCCTGGGCCTCGGCATCAAGGTCCTCACCGCCGCAGCACTGCGCACCCTCCGCGACCTCTAACCGCCCGCCGGCACCCGCCCGGGCCCACCGCCGCCCTTTCCGCCCCCGAGGTGAGACTTCGCGCCCGTCGTCGGGCGTTTCATGGGCGCGAAGTCTGACCTCGGCGACGAGACCGCGGCGGCACTGCCCGCATGTAAGTTGTGCACAATTGAATTGTGCACTATCGTATTTCTATGACCGATGCTCCCCGCGACAACGCCCCCCGCCTGAACCGGCAGCTGTGCTTCGCCATGTACTCGGCCTCCCGGGCCGCCACGGCGGCGTACCGGCCGCTGCTCGACGAGCTCGGCCTGACCTACCCGCAGTACCTCGTCATGCTGGTGCTCTGGGAGGACGAACCGCGCAGCGTCCGCGAACTGGGGGAGGAGCTGGGCCTTGACTCCGGCACACTCTCCCCGCTGCTCAAGCGGCTCGAGTCACTGGGCCTCGTGCAACGGCGCCGGTCCGCCGCGGACGAGCGCCGGGTGGAGGTCCACCTGACCGACGCCGGCAGCGCGCTCAGCGCACGGGCCACCGGCATCCCGCAGCGCCTCGCCGACGCCGCCGGGCTCACGCCCGCCGAACTCGACCAGCTCCGCGAGACCCTGACCCGGCTCACCGCCGCACTGCACGGCTCCCGCTGAATTCCCTGACTTCCCCTGCAACGCAACAGATTGGATCTCCCATGAAGACTCTCTACACAGCCGAGGCCCTGGCTTCGGGCGAAGGCCGCGACGGCACCGCCGTCACCAAGGACGGCAAGCTCAACGTGGCCCTGGCCAGCCCGGTGGAACTCGGCGGCAGCGGCGAGGGCACCAATCCGGAGCAGCTCTTCGCCGCCGGCTACGCGGCCTGCTTCCACTCCGCCCTGCGCCTCGTCGGACGCCAGCAAAAGGCCGACCTGACGGATTCCGCCGTCGCGGCCAGGATCCACCTGGGCGCACTCGGCGACGGATCCGGCTACGGCATCGCCGCGGAACTCGAAATCGCCCTGCCCGCCGTGGACCGGGAAACGGCCGAGGCCCTCGTGGCCAAGGCGCACGAGGTCTGCCCCTATTCCAATGCCACCCGTGGCAACATCACCGTCGACATCACCATCGTGGAGGTCGCCGCATGAGCACCCACACCAACAGCACCACGCTGCCCGCCGCCACTCGGGAGATCCAGCTGGCGTCCCGGCCGCACGGCCGCCCCGTGCCGGAGAATTTCCGCCTGGCCGGGACGGAGCTGCCTGTGCTCCAGGACGGCCAGGTCCTGGTCCGGAACCTCTACATGTCCGTGGACCCCTACATGCGCGGCCGGATGAACGACGTCAAGTCCTACTCCGCGCCGTTTGCCCTGGACGCCGCGCTCGACGGCGGCGCCGTCGGCGAGGTCATCGCGTCCCGGTCCGCTGACCGCCAGGTGGGCGACGCCGTCGTCCACTCACTGGGCTGGCGTGAACATGCCGTGCTCGACGCCGCGGCCACCACCCCGGCCCGCACCGATCTGGCCCCCGCGCCGGCGTTCCTCGGCGCGCTGGGCATGACGGGTCTGACGGCCTATGCCGGACTGCTTAAGGTGGCCGGCTTCAAGGCCGGGGAGGTCGTCTTCGTCTCCGGCGCCGCGGGTGCTGTCGGCTCCCTCGTGGGGCAGATCGCCAAGGCCATGGGCGCGTCCCGCGTCATCGGCAGTGCAGGATCCCCGGAGAAGGTGGCACGGCTGCTGGAGCTCGGCTTCGACGCGGCGTTCAACTACCACGACGGCCCCGTGGCCGAGCAGCTTGCCGCGGCCGCCGGCGACCGCGGGATCGACGTGTATTTCGACAACGTCGGCGGGGAACACCTCGAAGCGGCGCTGTCGGCGCTCACGGTCGGCGGCCGGGTGGCCATGTGCGGGGCGATCTCGCAGTACAACTCCACCGAGCCGACGCCGGCCCCGCGGAACCTGATGCAGGCCATCGGCAAGCAGCTGACCCTTCGGGGCTTCCTGGTCAGCGGCTACTGGCAGCACATGCCCGAGTTCGTTGAGGCGATGTCCGGCTGGCTCGCTGACGGCACCGTGCGCTACGACGAGACCATCGTGGACGGGCTGGAGAACGCTCCGCAGGCCTTCATGGACCTGCTGGACGGCGCCAACACCGGCAAGATGCTGGTCCGGCTCTAAGCCCGACCGCTCCTCCCACCCGCTCCTCCCTCCCGCTAGCTGAACGCCCCGCACCGGAACCGCCCGGTGCGGGGCGTTCTGTTTGTACTGCTTGGTAACAAGTTCTCAACAATCTGTGGAATCGCTGTGAACTGTGCTACTCCGACGTGTCACGGGACACTAAAGTGGCTTCCATCAGTGCGCCTCGGCGCAGTGCTGCGAAATCCATCAGTGAAAACAGCGTTTCAGCGGCAATCCCGCGAACAGACACTCATTGAGCTCCGTCGTAGCGCCTATCTCTTTCTTCCTGGAGGAAAATTGAAGAACTCTCTGCGTGCAACCTTCAAGCGCGGTTCAATGGCCGGAGTCGCCACCGCCGGTGCGGCTGCCCTTCTGCTGACCGGTTGCGGGGCCGCCCCGACAGCCAGCAGCACGGCCACCGCCACGGCCAGCGACTACACAGGCTGCATCGTGTCCGACTCGGGTGGGTTCGATGACCAGTCGTTCAATCAGTCTTCCTACGAGGGACTGCAGAAGGCTAAGAAGGATCTTGGCATCAAGACGAACGAAGCCGAGTCCAAGACCAACAACGACTTCGAGCCGAACCTGCGCGCCATGGTCTCCGCCGGCTGCAACCTGACCGTCACGGTCGGCTTCCTGCTGGGCGACGCCACGAAGGCCCAGGCCACCGCGAACCCGGACAAGCACTTCGCCATCATCGACTTCGGCTACGAAACCCCGGTCGCCAACGTCAAGCCGATCATCTACGACACGGCCCAGGCCGCGTTCCTGGCCGGCTACCTCGCGGCAGGCACCACCAAGACCGGAACGGTCGCCACCTTCGGCGGCATCAAGATCCCCACCGTCACCATCTTCATGGACGGCTACGCCGACGGCGTGAAGTACTACAACGAGCAGAAGGGCAAGGACGTCAAGGTTCTTGGCTGGGACAAGGCCAAGCAGGACGGCTCCTTCACCGGCGACTTCGAAAAGCAGGACAAGGGCAAGCAGTTCACCCAGAACTTCCTGGACCAGGGCGCGGACATCGTCATGCCCGTCGCCGGTCCGGTCGGCAAGGGGGCGGGCGCGGCCCTGCAGGAAGCCAAGGCAGCTGGCAAGGACGTCAAGCTCATCTGGGTTGACTCCGACGGCTTCCTCACGGCACCGGATTACAAGGACATCATGCTCTCCTCCGTCATGAAGCAGATGGGCGAGGCCGTCGAGACGGTCATCAAGCAGGACAAGGACGGCCAGTTCAGCAACGCGCCGTACGTTGGCACCCTGGCGAACGACGGCGTCCAGCTGGCTCCGTTCCACGAGCTGGATGCCCAGGTTCCGGCCGAACTGAAGTCCGAGCTGGACCAAATCAAGAAGGACATCGCCGACGGCAAGCTGAAAGTTGAATCCGCAGCCAGCCCGAAGGGCTAACTTCCTCCGCTAAGCGCCACGGCCCGTCCGGTCACCACCGCACGGGCTGTGGCGCTTTTCGTTGCGGCCCGCTGTGCCTCACATCGCAGGCACTAAGCTGGTGCTGCAGCCCCCACTATGCGTCCGGACCAAGCCTTCCGGACTCCTCGAGATTGGTCAGAGTTTTGAAACTTGAACTCAAGGGCATTACAAAACGCTTCGGCTCCCTGGTAGCCAACGATCACATCGATGTGGTTGTTGAACCCGGGCAGATTCACTGTCTGCTCGGCGAGAACGGCGCCGGCAAGTCCACCCTGATGAACGTCCTCTACGGACTGTACGAGCCCACTGAGGGCGAAATCCTGATCGACGACAAGCCGGTCACCTTCCGCGGCCCCGGCGAAGCGATGGCGGCCGGCATCGGCATGGTGCACCAGCACTTCATGCTGGTCCCGGTCTTTACCGTGGCGGAGAACGTCGCCCTGGGAGCGGAGACCACCAAGACGGGCGGCTTCCTGGACCTGGATGACACGCGCCGGAAGATCCGCGAGATCTCCGACCGGTACGGCTTCGACGTCGACCCCGACGCTCTCATCGAAGACCTCCCCGTGGGCGTGCAGCAGCGCGTCGAAATCATCAAGGCCCTGGTCCGCGACGCCAAAGTGCTCATCCTCGATGAGCCCACGGCCGTGCTGACCCCGCAGGACACCGACGAACTGCTGGACATCATGCGCCAGCTCAAGAGCCACGGCACGTCCATCGTCTTCATCTCTCACAAGCTCCGCGAGGTAAAAGCCGTCTCGGACACCATCACCGTCATCCGGCGCGGCAAGGTCGTGGGCTCGGCCGATCCCGGCGCCTCCACCACGGAGCTGGCGTCCATGATGGTGGGCCGGGCCGTGAACCTGACCCTGGACAAGGCTCCGGCCACTCCGCAGGAGACCACCTTCCAGGTCAAGGACCTCACCGTCATCGCGCCCAGCGGCCAGCACGTCGTGGACGACATCAGCTTCGGGATTGCCCGCGGCGAAATCCTCGCCGTCGCCGGCGTCCAGGGCAACGGCCAGACCGAACTGACCGAGGCCATCCTGGGACTCCAGGACCGCGTCCACGGCTCCATCCTGCTCGACGGCGAGGAGCTCGTCGGCCGCAGCGTCAAAGACGTCCTCAACGCCGGAGTCGGATTCGTGCCCGAAGACCGTTCGCTCGACGGGCTGATCGGGACGTTCTCCATCGCCGAGAACCTGATCCTGGACCGCTACGACCAGCCGCCGTTCGCCAAGGGCATCAGCATGAGCCCGGCCAAGGTCCTGGAGAACGCCAAGACCCGGATCGAAGAATTCGACGTCCGCACCCCGTCCGGCTCGCTCGCGGCCGGCACCCTGTCCGGCGGCAACCAGCAGAAGGTCGTCATGGCCCGGGAGCTCTCCCGGCCGCTGCGGCTCTTCATCGCCTCCCAGCCCACCCGGGGCGTGGACGTGGGCTCCATCGAATTCCTGCACAAGCGGATCGTCGCGGAGCGGGACCACGGCACGCCCGTCATGATCGTCTCCACCGAACTGGACGAGGTGATTGAACTCGCCGACCGGATCGCCGTGCTGTACAAAGGCAGGCTGGTCGGGATCGTCCCGGCCGGCACCGGGCGCGACGTCCTGGGCCTGATGATGGCCGGGGTTTCCCCGGACGAGGCCCAGGCTGACGCCGCAGGGAAGCCCACGGCCCAGCGCCCTGCCGACAACCCCGCGGAACCCCAAGCAACGAACCCGGCGCCCGCCGTCCACCCCGTGCAGGAGCCCGGCTCCGGCGCCGTAGGAGACCACCATGAGTGAAATCAACCAGCCGCGGCCCGCGGCCGCACCGGATCCGGACATTGAGACGCCCGACGAGGGCGACGCCGCCTATGTCACGTCGCTGGACACGGCGGGCGGTGCCCACCAGCCATCGGCCGTTCCGGTCGCCACCCAGAGCGGATCCCTTCCGGGCGCACCGGAAGAGGAGTCGCTGCTGCGCAAGATCTTCACCGGCAACGGCATCGTGACCATCCTGGCGGTGCTGCTGGCACTAATCCTCGGCGGCCTGCTCATCGCTTTAACGGACGAGGTGGTCGGCACCACGGCAGGGTATCTTTTTGCCCGTCCCAGTGATTTCCTCACCGCCGTCTGGTCCGCTGCCACCGGCTCGTATGTCGCCCTCTTCCAGGGCGCAATCTTCAACCCCCGCGGGGCAGGAGCGGCGGGGCAGTTCGCCCCCCTCATGGAGACGCTGACCATCGCCACCCCGCTGATCACCGCGGGCCTCGGCGTCGCACTCGCCTTCCGCGCGGGCCTGTTCAACATCGGTGCGCAGGGCCAGATCATCATGGCCGGCATCCTCGCCTCGTGGGTCGGCTTCGCGCTGGACCTGCCGATGGGGCTGCACCTGCTGCTGGTCCTCGCGGCCGGCGTCGTCGGCGGCGCCGTTTGGGGCGGGATCGTCGGCGTGCTCAAAGCCCGGACGGGCGCCCACGAGGTCATCGTGACGATCATGTTCAACTACATCGCCCTGTATCTCCTGCGTTACCTGCTCGATACGGATTTGTTCCAGCGTCCGGGGGAGAGCACCCCGATTTCCCCCGTCCTGGACGCGTCGGCCGTGTACCCGCTGCTCTTCGGCAGTCAGTACCGGCTGCACGTGGGATTCCTGCTGGCGATTGCGGCCACCGTGTTTGTTTCCTGGCTGCTGAACCGCTCCACGCTCGGTTTCGAGTTCCGCGCCGTCGGGGCCAACCCCAAGGCAGCCCTCACCGCCGGCATCAACGTCTCCCGGGCCACCATCCTGGTGATGACCATTGCCGGCGGCCTGGCCGGCCTGGCCGGCGTCGCGCAGGTGGCCGGCACCGAAAAGGTCCTGACCGACGGTGTCGCGGCAACCTACGGCTTTGATGCGATCACCGTGGCGCTGCTGGGACGATCGTCGCCGTGGGGCACCTTTGCCGCCGGCCTGCTGTTCGGAGCCTTCCGCGCAGGCGCTGTCCAGATGCAGATCCAGACCGGAACCCCGATCGACATCGTGCTCGTGGTCCAGTCGCTCATTGTGCTGTTCATCGCGGCGCCGCCGCTGGTCCGGGCGATCTTCGGACTCAACCCGCGCAAGAAGAAGGCCGCACCCGCCGGCAAATCCCAGAGGGCAGCAGCCGCCGGAGGTGCAGCATGAGCACAACAGCAACCCAGCCCCAGCCGGGCACCCCGCACGCGGACAAGAACCGCACGCAGACAGTCTCCGCCAAGCCCGTGACCTGGAAGTTGCCGGTCACGCTGTCGGTGCTTGCCACGATCGCCTTCATCTTCTTCGGACTGCTGGGCCCGCAGGCCACCGCCAAGTTCGGGGTTTCCTCCGGCGGCGACTTCTTCCAGCTCCCCGCGATCGAAGTCCCCGCATTCCTCGGCGGCATGGTCCTCTCCCTGATCCTGCTGGGCCTGGCGGGCTACGCCCTGGTCCTGAAGGCGAAAAAGGACGTCCGGCCGCCGCGCTGGCTGCCGGCCGTGTTCACCGTCGTGTTCGTGGTCGCCTTCCTGATCTGGGTGGTCGGCGGCGCCCGGACCCCCAGCATTTCGCTGGCAGGCCTGATCGCCGGGTCCGTGACACTCGCCGTGCCGATCGTGTTCGGCTCCCTCTCGGGTGTGCTGTGCGAACGCGCCGGCGTCGTTAACATCGCCATCGAAGGCCAGCTCCTGGGCGGCGCCTTCACGGCCGCACTCGTCGCCAGCCTGACGCACAACCCCTACCTGGGCCTCCTCGCGGCGGCCGTGGCGGGCGCCCTTGTCTCGATGGTGCTGGCGCTGTTCAGCATCAAGTACGTGGTCAACCAGATCATCGTCGGCGTCGTGCTCAACGTCCTGGTCTCCGGGCTCACCGGCTTCCTGTTCAGCACCGTGATGCAGTCGGACCCGGAGAAATACAACTCGCCCGGTGAGCTGCCTATCATCGAGATTCCGGTCCTGTCCGGCATCCCGGTGATCGGGCCCATCCTGTTCAAGCAGTCCGTGGTGGGCTACCTGATGTATGTGGCCGTGATTGTGATCTGGGTTGCGCTGTTCAAGACGAAGTGGGGCCTGCGCGTCCGTGCGGTGGGCGAGCACCCGCAGGCGGCTGACACCCTGGGTATCAAGGTCAACGCGACCCGTTTCTGGAACGTCACGCTCGGCGGCGCCGTCGCCGGAATCGGCGGGTCCTTCTTCACCCTCGTGGCGATCGACAGCTTCACCAAGGAAATCTCCGGCGGCCGCGGCTTCATTGCCCTCGCCGCCATGATCCTGGGCCGCTGGAACCCGATCGGGGCGTTCTTCGCGGCGCTGCTGTTTGGCTTCGCCGACAACCTGCAGAGCATCGTGACGATCATCGGCACCCCCGTGCCGAGCCAGTTCATGGCCATGCTGCCGTACGTCGTGACCGTATTTGCGGTGGCCGGCCTCGTCGGCCGCTCCCGTCCGCCGGCCGCCGACGGCATACCGTACGTCAAGGGCTGAGCGTGGACAGCATCGACGTCGACTGGGCAGCGCTCGAAGCCGCGGCAGTGTCCGCCATGCAGAACGCCTACGCGCCGTATTCGAAGTTCGCGGTGGGGGCCGCAGCCCTCACCGCGGACGGCCGGATCGTGAGCGGCTGCAATGTCGAAAACGCCAGTTACGGGCTGACCCTGTGCGCCGAGTGCGCGCTCGTCGGCAATCTGCACATGACCGGAGGCGGCCTGCTCCGCGCCTTCTACTGCGTCGACGCCGGCGGCAACGTCCTGATGCCCTGCGGCCGCTGCCGGCAACTGCTCTACGAATTCCGAGCTCCCGACATGGAGCTCATGACCACACAGGGAATCAAGACCATGGACCAGATCCTTCCCGATGCCTTTGGCCCCCAACACCTGGAGCAAGCCCAATGACCCAACCGACACAAACCCCCAAGCTGACCGAAGCGTTCGACGCCGTCGACATCATCCGCGTCAAGCGGGACAAGGGCGTGCTCAGCCCCGCCCAGATTGACTGGACGATCGACGCGTACACCCGCGGCGCGATCGCCGACGAGCAGATGGCCGCACTGAACATGGCGATCCTGCTCAACGGCATGGACCGGGCCGAAATCTCGCGCTGGACGGCGGCCATGATCGCGTCCGGCGAGCGGATGGACTTTTCCAGCCTGCGCCGCCCCGACGGCAGTGTGAAGCCCACCTCCGACAAGCACTCCACCGGCGGGGTCGGGGACAAGATCACCCTGCCGCTGGCACCGCTGGTCGCGGTCTTCGGCGTGGCCGTGCCGCAGCTCTCCGGCCGCGGACTGGGCCACACCGGCGGCACCCTGGACAAGCTCGAATCGATCCCGGGCTGGCGCGCCGCCCTGAGCAACGAGGAAATGCTGACCCAGCTCCAGGAGGTCGGCGCGGTTATCTGCGCCGCCGGCGCCGGACTGGCCCCGGCGGACAAGAAGCTCTACGCCCTGCGGGACGTCACCGGCACGGTCGAGGCCATCCCGCTGATCGCGTCCTCCATCATGAGCAAGAAGATCGCCGAAGGCACCGGGTCGCTGGTGCTGGACGTCAAGGTCGGCAGCGGCGCCTTTATGAAGGACGAGGCACGCGCCCGCGAACTCGCCGAGACCATGGTGGCGCTGGGCAAGGACGCCGGCGTCAACACGGTGGCCCTGCTGACCAACATGAACACCCCGCTGGGCCTGACCGCGGGCAACGCGATCGAGGTCGAGGAATCGGTGGAGGTGCTGGCCGGCGGGGGTCCGGAAGACGTCGTCGAACTCACCGTCCGGCTCGCGGAGGAAATGCTCGCCTGCGCGGGCGTGCACGACGCCGACCCCCGGGCCGCGCTCCGGGACGGCCGGGCCATGGACGTCTGGAACCGCATGATCGAGGCGCAGGGCGGGGACCCCCGCGCCAAGCTTCCCGTGGCGAGGGAATCCGAAGTTATTTACGCGCCGGCCGACGGTGTGCTGGTGGAACTCGACGCGATGGCTGTCGGCGTCGCCGCCTGGCGCCTCGGCGCCGGACGGGCCCGCAAGGAGGACCAGGTCCAGGCGGGCGCCGGGGTGCGGATGCACGCCAAGCCCGGCGCGCTGGTCAAGGCCGGCGAACCGCTCATGACGCTCCTGACGGACACGCCGGAGAAGTTTGAACGGGCCAGGGAAGCCCTCGAGCACGCCGTGGTGATTGCCCCGGAGGGCTCACGCCCGGCGCAGCAGCTCATCATCGACCGCATCGCCTAGCCGCCCGTTGCCCTATCACTTGTGGTCCCCAACCGTCAGGGTTAGCCGCCACAAGTGGTAGGGCAAACCGCGGGGCGGCCCGCAGTACACTGGCACGACAGCCGTCCCCCGTTGTTTGTTAGGAAACCGTGCAGGCAATCAACGACTTCATCCTGGCCGCAGCGGGGCAACCCTGGGTCCTCATCCTTGTCTTCGCGTGCTGTGTGATCGACGGCTTCTTCCCGCCCATTCCGAGCGAGTCCGTGGTCGTCGGGCTCGCCGCGGTCGCCGCCGCCGCCGACATTCCCAACCCGTTGCTGCTGGCCGCGACCGCCGCCGCAGGCGCGTTCCTCGGCGACAACATCGCCTACCTGATCGGCCGCCGCACCGGAACCCGGCGCTGGGCCTGGATGCGCGGCCACCGGATGCAGCGGGCCTTCCGCTGGGCCGGCACCGAGCTGCGGAAACGGCCGGCGTCGCTGATCCTCGTGGCGCGCTTCGTGCCGATCGGCCGGGTCGCGGTCAACCTGACCGCGGGCGCCACGCACTTCCCGCAGTCACGCTTCGTGGGATTGACGGTGCTCTCGGCGCTGCTGTGGGCGGCGTATTCCGTGGCGATCGGCCTCTTCTTCGGCCAGTGGTTCGAAGAGAACCACCTGCTCGGCGTCATCGTCGCCGTCATCTGCGCGGTCGGTGTGGGCATCCTGGTGGACCTCGCCATCAGCAGGCTGCGCGGCAGGCTTCCCGAGGACGCCGAACAGCCGGTCCCGCCCTCGGAGCCCGCCTGAAACCGGGGTCCTGGATACAGCAGATTTATCCGGATGGAACGTAGCGCATCCCTGCTGGTCATGGGACACTAAAGAGCGCTTTTCGTCACTTTCCTAGGAGCAAAGCCCGCGTGGAATTTATCAATGAGGCTATTCTCCATGCTGCGGGACAATGGTGGATTTATCCGATCCTCACGATCTTCTGTTTCATCGACGGTTTCGTTCCGATTCTGCCCAGCGAAACCCTGATCGTGGCCCTGGGTGCACTGTCTGTCACGTCCGGCGAGCCGAACATGTGGTTCGTCATGGCCGCCGCCGCTGTGGGGGCCATTGCCGGTGACAACATGGCCTACCTGCTGGGCCGCCACGTCGGCGTCGAGCGCTTCCGCTGGATGCGCAAACCCAAGGTCCACCGTGCCCTGAACTGGGCTCGCTATGAACTCGACAAACGCGGCGCCATGCTGATCTTCACGGCCCGGTACATTCCGGTGGGCCGCGTGGCCGTGAACTGGATCGCCGGCACCACCGCCTACCCGCGGCGCCGCTTCGTCATTCTCGACATTTTCGCCTCCATCACCTGGGTCGCGTACTCGGCCGGGGTCGGCATCATCGCCGGCAGCTGGGTCCACGAACACCCGCTGCTCGGGGTCGGCATCGCCATCGCATTCGCCATCGTGCTCGGCATCGTGATCGACCACGCGCTGACCTGGCTGCACCGCTGGCGCGACACCCGGGGTGCCGCCGCGGCAGCCGGCCGGGCCGCCACCATGGCTGCCGAAGCGAAGGCCGCGCCCGCCACGAACGCGCAGGCCCGGACCGCCGCCGCGACCCCGCAGGCCAGGCCCGCCGCG
>NZ_JBVAYZ010000025.1:0-66836 GCF_055412865.1 Pseudarthrobacter ribosi
GTCGTGAACCTCTTGAAGGTTCACGACCTGCGCGGCTTGTGTTTATATGTGTTCCGGCCTGTCGGTCCGTTAGGCCCCCAGCGGGGCCTCGGCCACGGCCGGCGTGGTCGGCGACGTCGATCCACCGGTCGGTTCCACCGTGATGCCGAGGGCTGCCGCGGTGCTGATGCCCTTGACGACGGCCGGTTTGGACAGCGCCTCCGCGTCCATCAGGCCCTGGGACACCGGGGCCGAGCCGTCCTTGGGGATCAGCCACATCTGGTAGACCTTGCCGGCCGGCGGCGCCGGGACGTCGTTCATCTTGACGACGATCGCGTCCTTCGACGGCGAGAGGGACACCGTGGCCGTGCCGCCGCCGGTGACGTTGACGGTCGCCTGCCTCACGTCGCCGGCCTGCAGGACCTGATTCAGCGGATCGTTCTGGTTCGCCACGTAGGCACCGACGCCGACACCGCCCAGGGCGATGATGGCTGCGGCCGCGACGCCGACGAGCCAGCCGCGCATTCCCTGCGGTCGGCGTCGTTCCTCGCGGCGCTTGCGGGCGTCGCCGAGTTCGTCAGTGACAGAGGGCCCGGAGGACTCCCGGACGGGACGGGCGACGACCGACGGGACCGCCGACGGCTCGTGGGACGGGTGGGCGCCCGGCGCTGCGGGGGCCTCCTGACTGGGCAGGGACGCCATGATCCGGTCCAGCAGGCCGGCCGGTGGTTCTTCCTCGGCGGTGAAGCTGGTCGCGAGGGTCTCCCGGGCCTGGCGGACGCGCTCGTCGAAGGCGGCGCGTTCGGGCTGGGGAGCCGAGCGGAGGTAACCCTCGATCGCCGCGCGTTCTGCGTCGTCCACGGCGTCCAGGGCATACACCTCGGCGAGGTCTGCCGCCCGTCCCGACGCGAGGTCAGTGGCGATATCGGCGGCAAAGCCGCCGGGGACGCGGCCGTTGTTCTGTGCGTTGATGTCGGTCATCTCAACTCACCCCCAGACAGGTCTTCAGTCGGATTAGTCCGTCGCGGATGCGGGACTTAATGGTGGGTACCGCAGCGTTGAGCTTTTCTGCGACTTCCCGGTAGGTGAGGCCGCCATAGTAGGCCAGCCGCACGGATTCCTGTTGTGTATCGGTCAGCGTTGCCAGGCAGCGGACCACAGCTTCGGCCTCAAGCCTGCTGCCGACCTCGTCGGAGACCGAATCGTGGTCGATGTCCTGGCTGCTGGCGCCGTATTTCGCTTCCCGGTCGGTGGAGGACTGGGTGGAACGGACCTTGTCCACCGCCCTGCGGTGCGAGATGGTCATGAGCCAGGCGAGCGGGCTGCCGGCCTCGGGGTTGAACTTGGAAGCGTTCTGCCAGACCTGGAGGAAGACCTCCTGGGTGGTGTCTTCACTGAGTTCCAGATCGATCAGTACCCGCCGGGCCATGCCGAAAACGCGCCGGGACGTGAGTTCATAGAACTCGGCGAAGGCTGCCTGGTCGCCGGCGGCGATCTGCTCCAGCAGTGCGCCGAGGCGGCGGTTCACATCGGCCGGCGTGCCAGGGGGAGCGGCGGCCTCGGGAATCGGGGCGTTGGGAGTGTCCATCACCTTCAAGCATAAGGTGCCCGCCGCCGATCGCGGGTCAGGCCGGACTGCTGCTGGGTCGTGGTCGCCCGCAACACGCCGGGATGGACATCTATCCACCTGCATGGTTGTCACCTGCCGCTCCTCGCTCCCTTCCCGGTACGCTGCGCCCGTGGATGGAACTGGGCCTCAGCAGTAATTCGGGACGGCCGGGCAACCGGATGGGCCGGGCGGGGGAAAAGTTGCGGTGCCTACAGCCTGGCGCCGGCAAATCCGTTCTGGCGCCAAGCCTCGTAGACCGCGATCGAGGCTGCGTTCGCAAGGTTCAGCGAGCGCAGCGCGGGCAGCATCGGCAGCCGGACGCGGGACGTGACGTGGGGGTCGTGTTTGAGTTCTTCCGGCAGGCCCACCGATTCCCGGCCAAACAGCAGTACGTCCCCGGGCCGGTAACTGATATCGGTGTAGGACGCCTCGCCGTCGGACGTGAACGCGAAGACGCGCTCCGGGGCGAGGGCGGCCCAGGCGGCGCCGATGTCCGGGTGGACGGTCACGACGGCGAGGTCGTGGTAGTCGAGGCCGGCCCGGCGCAGCTTAGCGTCGGAGAAATCGAAGCCCAGGGGCTCGACCAGGTGCAGCTCGGCTCCGGTGATGGCGGCCAGCCGGATGGCATTGCCGGTATTGCCGGGGATTTCTGGGGCGTGAAAGAGGATGCGGAACACGGTCCCATCCTAGCGAGCCTGCTAGTGCATCCCGCGCAGCAGCCGGGCCAGCACCGGGACGATGACCGTGTTGGGGGCCGGGCCGGAACTCAGGAACTGCTTGAGTCCCCGGGCCAGCCCGGCGGCGTTGACCACCTGCACGGTCTCGTGCGTCCCCGAGCGGCGGTGCCGGTCGATCACCGGTTCGTGCAGGTTGCCGTCGGTGCTGTGGACCACGGTCCAGCCGGTGACGTTCAGTTCCGGAAAGATGTCCTGCATGCGGCGCACCACGTGGGCCAGCTGGGGCGGTGCGATGGACCGTCCGCCGTGGGTCAGGGCGCTGCCGTTCCAGGCATAGGCTCCCGGCGGCAGCAGCATCGAGCCGATGATTGCCATTCGGTAGCCGGAGAGCACGACATGGTCGATGTGGCTGTTGTCCGCCGGGGACTGCAGCCCGTTGATCAGCCGTGCGGCCGGGATGGCGGGGAGGATCTGCCGGCTGATGAGCTGCACCGTCCGCATCTCCCGCTGGATCCGGGCCTCGGCCCCGAAGATGCCGCGCTTGCGGGGCAGCCCGTGGACCTGCTGGCTGGCCAGTCCCTCCGGGATCAGCGGCACCTCGCCCGTCCCGGCGTACTGCTCGAAGGGCGGGATGAAGACCGGGGCGTCGGAGGCCGTGTTCCGGGGCGTGTTGGGGCGCCGGACATTGGCCGAGGCGCGGCTGCCGGCCGGCGGGGCATCGAAGTGGGCCCCTTCGTCGGGGGCCGGCCCGGCGAAAGCGCCGCGGCCGCTGCCGTAGGACCGGTCGTAGTCGGCCCGGCTCTTGGCATCGATCAGCGTCTCGTACGCGAGCGTGACGCGCCGGAATGCGGCCGGGTCGCCCCCGTGATCGGGGTGCGCGGTGCGGGCGGCCTTGCGGTAGGCCACTTTAATTTCCTTTTCCGTCGCCGTGACGGGGATCCGGAGGACCTGGTAATGCGAGCTGTTGCCCTGCGTCAAGCACGAATCCTTTGCCTCGGTGGTGCCAGCCCATCCTGGACGTCCGGCCTGGCCAGTTTAACCGGCAAGGGGAAGAACGAGCGTACCGGCACGGAAGGTTCCCGACCACTGGAATAATTCAGCGCATGATGATCGCCGTCGCCGTCAACCCGAGGGCCTCCTTTGGCCGCGGGCGGCACGCCGGCGACGAAGCCGCCGCGTGCTTCCGGGCCGCCGGGGCGGAGGTAATGGTCCTTCGCGAGGACTCGTACGACGCGCTGGCACGGGCCGTGGACAAAGCCCTGGCCGCAGGAGACGACGCCCTGGTGGTGGTGGGCGGCGACGGAATGGTCCACCTCGGCGTCAACGCCCTCGCCGGATCGGGCCTGCCCTTTGGCACGGTCCCGCTCGGGATTGTCCCGACCGGGACCGGAAACGACCTGGCGCGGGCGCTCGGCGTGCCGGCGCACAACGTTCCCGGCGCCTGCGCGGCGGTGCTCGCTGCCCTGGCCTCCGGCGGGCGGCTGATCGACGCCGGACGGGCCTCGTCGCCCGGGACGTCGCGCTGGTTCGCCGGTGTGGTGTCCGCCGGGTTCGACGCAGCCGTCAACGAACGGGCCAACGCCTGGCGTTGGCCCCGCGGCAAAGCCCGCTACCACCTTGCCATGCTCCGCGAACTCGCCTCGTTCCGGCCGATCAGCTACACCGTGACGGCCGACGGCGAGCGCTGGCGGCAGGGCGCGATGCTGATTTCGGTCGCCAACGGCCAATCGACCGGCGGCGGCATGAAAATCACGCCTGACGCGGTGCTCGACGACGGCTACCTGGACCTCTTCATCGTCGCCCCGCTGTCCCGGCTCGGCCGGCTGACGGTCTTTCCGAAGGTCTTTTCCGGCGGCCGCCTCGGCCATCCGGCGGTGCACATCCGGCGGGTACGCACGGTGGAGCTGTCCGCGGACTCGGTGGTGGCCTATGCGGACGGGGAGCGGATCGGGCCGTTGCCTCTCACCATCGAGGTGGTGCCCGGGGCCGTGCGGGCCCTGGCCTAACCTGCTGCCTGCTGCCCGGTGTCCGGGCCTGGTGCCTGCTGCCTGCTGCCTGATGGCTGGTGGCAGGGGGGCAGGTCGCCGGGTCACCCGGCGATGCTTTCGGCGAGAGTCTAGACTCGTGCGGGGGCCCGGGCAGGAATGCGGAGCCGGGATGGCGAATTGGGGCGGAGCGAGGCATGGGAAGCAAGCGGGAAACCGGCGGCACGGCAATGACCGGAATGAGCCCCGGTTCCCGCCGCGTCCTCGGCGGACAGCAGGGGAGCCGCGCGTTTCTGGCGCTCGCGGTCTCGGCCGCGCTGGCCGGCTGCAGCGTCGGCGTTCCGGACCCGTCCGCACCCAAGGCGGCTCCGGCGACTCCGACCCTGGCCACGCCCACCATCACTCCCGGCCACGATGCCGCGGCGGTCGCGGCGCGGGACATGCCCTTCGCCGCCGGCGGCACGCTGGCAGCCGGCGTGCCCGTCCAGCTGTCCGACGGGCTGCGTGAGGTGCCGCGGTGGACGCCGGGCAAGGAAAACGTGGCCGGGACCAGCGAGTACCTCAAGGAGGACGGCTGTGTGGTCTCGGCGAAGGTCCGGAGCAACCAGGCAGCCCTCGCCGTTTCCGGAGACGACAAGGCGTCCACCGAAGCGCTCTTCCAGTACCTGGATGCCAGCATTCTTCCGACCTACCTGAAACCGGAGACCCTGCGCTGGGGCGGCGAACCCGGCAAACCGGCTCCCCGCGTCGAGGTTCTTGTGTACACGGGCGGTGAGCGGGCCGGCGCCCGGGCCACGGCGATCTACGCCCGGCTGTTCAGCACCTCGGGCTCGTCCGTGTACCTGTCCGCCTCGTGCCCCGACGCCGCGACTCTGGCCGCGGCGCGGACCGACGCCGAAGCGTGGATCGCCGTCGTTCCCCCGTCCGGCTGAGGCCCAGGTGAGGCGGGATCCCAGCGAGGCGGGATCCCAGCGAGGCCGAATCCCCGTCGGGCCGAACCCCGTCCGGCCGAACCCGGCGTCCGGGCAGGCCGGGCCGGATCCGTCCGGCTTGCGTCGGCGCGGAACCGTTCACGCCTGCTTTGTTTGGGAGAGCCGATTCAGGGCAAGCGCCCCGACCAGCAGGCCGAAATCGCGCAGGGCCACGTCGAAAAAGCTGCCGAGGAGGATGAGGTTGATGATGATTCCGAGGAGCCAGGCCGCCACGAGCAGCGAGCCGAACCGCGGTTTCAGTGCCACGGCCAGACCGGCGGCGATCTCCACCACGCCGACGACGTACATGATGGTCTGCGCCGGGAGCGGCACAACATCCGTGACGATGGGCGCCAGGTACATGGTCCAGTCGGTGAGCACGTTGGTGAACTTGTCCAGGCCGAAGATCACCGGGGCGACGGTGAAGACCGTCCGCAGCAGCAGGAATGCCTGCCGCTCGGGAGCCGAAGCGAGCGGTCCGGCCGTGCTGTTCACGGCTGTAGGGGATTTCATGGCTACTCCTTCTAAAAGTTGATATCTTGATTTTAGAAGGGCCGGGAGGATTAGCAATGAATCTTGTTTTTAGAGTTAGGCTGAATCCATGATCCGACCCCCCTGGAACCGCAGGATTGCGGCCGTAGCGTCGCTGGGGGACGAGAACCGCCGGAAGCTGTTCGACTTCGTCGCCTCGGCGGGGTGCGCCGTCAGCCGCGACGACGCCGCCGGCGCCCTCGGGCTGCCCAGGAGCACGGCTTCCTTCCAGCTGGACCGGCTGGTGCACGACGGGCTCCTGGCCGTGGAGTTCCGGAAACTGGGCGGCAGGGGAGGGCCCGGTTCGGGCCGCCCGGCCAAGCTGTACCTGGCAGCTGTCCGGGAGGTTGCGGCGTCGGTGCCGGACCGGAACTACGATCTGGCCGCCGAGCTGCTCGTCTCGGCCATCGAGGAGTCAACGGCCGACGGCGGTACCGCGCGCGACGCGCTGGTGCGCACGGCCTACGCGAGGGGGGAGTCCGCCGCCCGGGCCGCGGGCGGGGCGGCGGGGCCGGCGGATCCCGGGGCGCCAGCCGGGGGAGCCGCGTTCGCCGGGTTCCTCGCCGCTGAGGGCTACCGTCCCGAGGACGACGGCGCGGGTGGCCTGGTGCTGCTCAACTGTCCCTTCCACCGGATCGCCGAAGGCCACACCGACGTGGTCTGCGCCATGAACGGCGCCTTCCTGGCCGGGGCCGCGGCAGGCTGCGGCATCGACCCGGACCGGGTCCAGGCTCTTGCCATCAAAGACCTCCGCGCGCAGGGAACCGCGCAGCCGGCGCAGTGCTGCGCCCGGATCAGGCCCCAGGAACCCGGAGCCTAGGCGGCAAGGCGTGGCGTGGCGGCCACCGCGGGCTTTGGCTGCCCTTTCCGACCGGTCAGCAGCACGCCCGCAATGACCATGATGCCGCCGGCGATCTGGACGAGGGTGAGCGGCGTCCCAAGAGCCACGGTGATGATCGCCGTAAACACAACGATCAGGTTGAGGTAGTTCCCGGCAGTCCCGGGCGGGGTGGTCTTCAGCGCGATGTTCCAGAACAGGTAGGCGCCCAGCGACGGGAAAACGACGATGTACGCCAGCGACCAGGCTTCGGACGGCGTCTCCGGAAGCCGCACATTCAGGGCGAGGGCGAAGGGTGCCAGCGTGACGGTCGCCATCGCCACCTGCACGGCGGTGGCTGTGATGGCGGGGACGCCCAGCCTGCGGGCGATGATCGTGTAGAGGCCCCAGACGATGATGGCGCCGATCATCATGAGTTCACCGAGATTGAGGGAAAAACTCAGGGCACGCTGCAGCTCGCCGCGGGTCAGCACCAGCAGCACGCCAAGCAGGCCGAGGCAGATGCCGAGCCAGCCCAGCCGTGTGGTCCTCTCGCCGAGCAGCACGACGGCCAGCACCACGATCAGGGCCGGGTTGGCCGCCGTGATCAGGGCGGCGTTCACGGCGGAAGTGTGGCCGAGCGCCCCGTACAGCAGGAGCGTGTAACCGCTCATGCCGAGCGCGCTCAGGAGCAGCAGCACAGGCCAGCGGCTCAGGACCGCACGCCAGTCGGGTTTCTCCACGAAGTGGGCCAGGAGCAGCAGTGGCACGGCGGCCAGCGTCCAGCGCCAGAACGTCAGGTCAAGGGCGGTCATTGAGGCGACGGCGGCCTGGCCGACGATGAAATTCCCGGACCAGAACAGGGTGGCCAGGACCAGGTACAGGGACGCTTTCACCGCTCGAATCTACACCAGGGCCGTGCGGTGCACGCGGGTAGAATTGCCCTGTGCCCGTCTACCTTGATCATGCTGCCACCACCACCCTCGCCCCGGAGGCCCTGGCTGCGCTGACCCGCGAACTGGCCCGGACCGGCAATCCGTCCTCCCTGCACGGATCCGGCCGTCGTGCCCGGCGCGCCGTCGAGGACGCCCGCGAGGTGCTGGCGGCCGCGGCCGGGGCGCATCCCTCCGAAGTCATCTTCACCTCGGGCGGGACCGAGGCCGACAACCTTGCCGTCAAGGGCCTGTTCTGGGCCCGGCGCGCCGGGGACCCCGCCCGCACCCGGATCCTGTGCTCCGCCGTCGAGCACCATGCCGTGCTGGACACCGTCGAATGGCTCGAGCGGCATGAGGGTGCCGAGGTCTGCTGGCTGCCGGTGGACGCAGACGGCGTCGTCGACCTGGGCGTGCTGGCGGCAGAGCTCTCCCGGGACCCGGCGTCGATCGCCCTGGTCACGGTGATGTGGGCCAACAACGAAGTCGGAACCCTCCAGCCCATCGCGGAGATCGTCGAACTGGCGCACCGGGCCGGTGTCCCCGTCCACTCCGACGCGGTCCAGGCTTTCGGGTCGGTGCCCGTGGATTTCCGTGCCAGCGGACTCGACGCCATGGCCGTCTCCGGGCACAAGATCGGCGGCCCGGTCGGCGTCGGGGCCCTCCTGCTGGGCCGGGCCGTGAAACTGACCCCGGTCCAGCACGGCGGGGGACAGGAACGCGACGTCCGCTCCGGAACCCTCGACACCGCCTCGATCGCAGCGTTTGCCGCGGCCGCCGAAGCCGTCACGGCCAAACTTCCGGAGGAAGCGGCGCGCATCGCCGCGCTCCGTGACCGGCTGATCGACGGCGTCCGGGCAGCCGTGCCCGACGCCGTGCTGCGCGGGGCTCCCGGCGCGGGACGGCTGCCAGGCAACGCCCACTTCACCTTCCCCGGCTGCGAAGGCGACTCGCTGCTGTTCCTGCTGGACCTGGCCGGAGTGGAATCCTCCACGGGATCCGCGTGCACCGCGGGGGTTCCGCGGCCGTCCCATGTGTTGCTGGCGATGGGGCTGGACGAGGACACCGCCCGGGGCGCCCAGCGCTTCAGCCTGGGGCATTCCTCCACCGCGGCCGACGTCGATGCGTTGCTGGCTGCACTGCCCGGCGCCTTCACCCGCGCGCGCCAGGCCGGCATGGCCGGGCACGAGTCCAGCATCCAGACCGCCGGAACTGTGGCCCGCCACGCCGCCGGCGGCACAAACGCCGGCGGCACAAACTAGGACGGGCTATGCGCCTTCAGGCTTCCGGCAGGAGCCGGTCCAGCGGGACGTCGGGATCGGCGAGGACATCGGGGCTCACGGGGATTTTCGCGGAAATGAGCTGCTTGATGGTCTTTTGGGGCTTGGCGGACCGGGGCCAGTTCACGCTCATTCCCGCGACTACCCGGCCGTCCCGCTGCCAGAAGGCGAGGAACTCCTTCTCCTGGAGCGAACCGCGGATCGTGGGCCGGCCTGCGGTGAGGGTCGGGTAGCCGGAGTACTCCATGCTGACGTCGAACTGGTCGGTGTAGAAGTAGGGGACGGTGTCCAGCGCGGCGTCCAGGCCGAGCATTGCCCGGCCCGCCACCTTGCCGCCGTTGAGCGCATTGGACCAGTGCTCGCTGCGGTGGTGCTCGCCGGTGAAGGGATGCAGGGCGTTGGCAACGTCGCCGGCCGCAAAGATACCGGGCGCGGAGGTCCGCAGCGAGGCGTCCGTGAGGATGCCGTTCCGCACCTCCATGCCCGCCGCCTCGGCCAGCGACACCTCGGGGACCACGCCCACGGCGATGATCACCAGATCCGCGGGCAGGACCTCCCCGGCATCCGTCACCACGCCGGTGGCACGACCCGACTCTCCTGTGATCCCGGTGGCCGAGGCGGGGAGCCGGAACCGGACGCCGTTCGCCTCGTGCAGTGATCGGAAGAAGCCGCCCAGTTCGGGCCCGATCGCCGCGCCCAGCGGCACGTCCTCCAGCCCCAGCAGGGTGACGGAGTTTCCGTAGGCGCTCGCCGCCGCGGCCAGTTCCATACCGATCCAGCCCGAGCCGATCATCACCACGTTCCGGCCGCCGCCAGCCAGGCCGGAGCGCAGGTGAAGGCTGTCATCCACGGTCCGGAACGTCCCGACCCCCGCCAGGCCGCTGCCGGGCAGCGGAAGGCGCCGCGGACGTGCCCCGGTGGCCAGCAGCAGCGAGGCGTAGTCCAGCGTCCGGCCGTCCCCCAGCGCCACGGTGCGTGCGGCCGGATCGATCCCCGTGACAGGGACTCCCAGCCGCAGTTCGACCCCGTTCTCCGTGTACCAGCCGTCCGGAACCACGGGCAGGGCGTCGTCGTCGGCCTTGCCCAGCAGGTATTCCTTGGACAGCGGCGGGCGCAGGTACGGCTGGTGCCGCTCCTCTGCCAGCAGGATCACCGGCCCGCCGTGCCCTTCGGTGCGGAGAGTTTTGGCCGCGGTGGCGCCGGCGAGTCCTCCGCCCACGATCACGATGTTGTCAGTGGCCATCATGCGCTCGGTTCCTGGGGCCGCCGGCACCACCGGTGGCACCGCGTTGCTGGTAGTGAATCCAAACCCGTACTGAAATCTAAAACGACTACTTTTGACTTTAGAAGTGCGGGCCCGGGCCGTCAAGGCCTTTTGGGTGAGAATTCGGCGTGGCGATAGACTGGTGTGCGGGCATTGTGTTATTCCCTGCGTCCAGCAGCGGCCGGTGCCGGCACCTACCCCCGAACCCCAAAGAAAGTCAGTATGCGAGTTCTTGCAGCCATGAGCGGCGGCGTCGATTCCGCCGTTGCCGCAGCCCGCGCCGTCGAGGCGGGACACGACGTCGTCGGCGTCCACCTCGCGCTGTCCCGGATGCCGGGTACCCTGCGCACCGGCAGCCGCGGCTGCTGCACCATCGAGGACTCCCGCGACGCCTGGCGGGCCTGCGACGTGCTCGGGATTCCCTACTACGTCTGGGACTTCTCGGAGCGCTTCAAGGAGGACGTGGTCCAGGATTTCATCGACGAATACGCCGCCGGACGCACCCCCAACCCCTGCATGCGCTGCAACGAACGGATCAAGTTCGCCGCGCTGCTGGAAAAGGCGATCGCCCTGGGGTTCGACGCCGTCTGCACCGGCCACTACGCCAAGGTGATCAACGACGCCGAGGGCAATCCCGAACTGCACCGGGCCGCTGACTGGGCCAAGGACCAGAGCTACGTCCTCGGCGTGCTCACACATGAACAGCTCAAGCACTCCATGTTCCCGCTCGCGGACACACCGTCCAAGGCCGAGGTCCGCGCCGAAGCGGAACGCCGCGGCCTGTCGGTGGCCAACAAGCCGGACAGCCATGACATCTGCTTCATCCCGGACGGTGACACCGCCGGCTGGCTGGCCGAGAAGATCGAGATGACCACCGGCGACATCGTGGACGAGTCCGGCGCAAAGGTCGGCGAGCACCCCGGTGCCAACGCGTTCACGGTCGGCCAGCGCCGCGGGCTGAAGCTGGGCACACCGGCCGCCGACGGCAAACCCCGCTTCGTCCTGGAAATCCGGCCGAAGGAGAACAAGGTCGTCGTAGGTCCGGAGGCACTCCTGGCCATCGACGAGATCCGCGGCATCAAGGTCTCCTGGGCCGGGCTGCCGATCGCCGAAGTGGCCACCGGCGAGGAATTCGACTGCTATGCCCAGGTCCGCGCCCACGGCGACCCCGTGCCCGCCACGGCGCGGATGGAACGCCTGCCTGCGGAGGACGGCGTTCCGGTTGAAGGACCGGATGGCGGCGGCACCGGCGGACACAGCAGCCTCCTGGTCACCCTGACGGAGCCCCTGCGCGGCGTTGCCCCCGGCCAGACCGTGGTGCTCTACCAGGGCAGCCGCGTGCTGGGCCAGGCCACCATCGATGCGGCGCGATCGCTGCAGCGGGCCGCTCTCTAGACCACCCGGTATCGCACGACCCCGCCCGGCGCGCGTCCCCGCGCCGGGCTGAAAGCCGCACACCGCCGGTGTGCGGCTTTTTGCATCGGTTTTCTGATCCGCGCCTGCGCGCCTGCGGCCCGCCGGGCACCCTGCCGACAATCAGCGGTGATTCCTGAAGATAATGAGGAGTTCGGCGCGTTCGTGTAAATTTTGTGTCTCATCTCACAAGATGTAACGATTCACCCGTTGGTCGTCTGGTTGAATCAGTCCATCAGGACAGTGTTCTGCCCCCGAGTCGTGACCAACATCTATTCCGGGCAACGCACTAGTACTCATCGAACAGAAAGTTCACAGATGGCAATGAACAAAAAGGCCCTGCAGAGCGCCATCGCGCTCGCCGGGGTATCCGCCTTCGCACTGACCGCCTGCACCGGCCCCTCCGGCGGCGCTACGGCCACCGGCAGCGCCGCCGGCGGAGGCACCATTACGTACGGCACAACCGACAAGGTCGTCACCCTCGACCCCGCCGGTTCCTATGACGCCGGGTCCTTCATGGTGATGAACCAGATTTACCCGTTCCTGCTCAACTCAAAGCCGGGCACTGCCGACTCCACTCCCGACATTGCCGAGTCTGCCTCCTTCACCAGCCCCACCGAGTACACCGTCAAGCTCAAGCCCGGCCTGAAGTTCGCCAACGGCCACGCGCTGACGTCCTCCGACGTGAAGTTCTCGATCGACCGCGTCGTCAGCATCGCCGACGACAACGGCCCCGCGTCCCTCCTGGGGAACCTGGATTCGGTCACCGTCAAGGACGACAGCACCGTGGTCTTCACGCTGAAGGCCGGCAACGACCAGGTCTTCCCGGGCGTCCTCGCCGCCAACGCGGGTCCGATCATCGACGAAGAGGTCTTCCCGGCCGACAAGCTGATGACCGACGACGAAATCGTCAAGGGCAAGCCGTTCGCCGGCCCGTACACGATCGAAAGCTACAAGAAGAACGAACTTGTCAGCCTCAAGGCCAATCCGGATTACCAGGGCCTGCTCGGCAAGCCGGCCAACGCCGGCGCCACGATCAAGTACTACGCCGACTCGAACAACCTCAAGCTGGATGTCCAGCAGGGCAACATCGACGTCGCCGGCCGGAGCCTGACGGCGACCGACGCCGCCGACCTGGAAAAGGATTCCAAGGTCAAGGTCTACAAGGGCCCGGGTGGCGAACTGCGCTACATCGTCTTCAACTTCGACACCATGCCGTTCGGCGCCAAGGCCGCCGACGCCGATCCTGCGAAGGCGCTTGCCGTCCGCCAGGCCATGGCCAACGTCGTCGACCGCGACGCGATCGCCAGCCAGGTGTACAAGGGCACGTACCTGCCGGCGTACTCCGTCGTTCCCGACGGTTTCGTCGGCGCCATCCAGCCGCTGAAGGAAATGTACGGCGACGGCAGCGGCAAGCCGAGCCTCGACAAGGCCAAGAAGGCCTTCGAAGACGCCGGCGTCACCGCTCCGGTCACCATCAAGCTCCAGTACAACCCGGACCACTACGGCAAGTCCTCGGGCGACGAATACGCCATGATCAAGGAACAGCTCGAGAAGTCCGGCCTGTTCACGGTTGAACTGCAGTCCACCGAGTGGGTCACCTACTCCAAGGACCGCACGGCGGATGCCTACCCGGTCTACCAGCTCGGCTGGTTCCCGGACTACTCCGACGCCGACAACTACCTCACGCCGTTCTTCGTCCCCGGCAACTTCCTGAAGAACCACTACGAAGACCCCACCGTCACGGAGCTGATCAACAAGCAGCTGACCACCGTGGACAAGGCGGAGCGCGAAAAGGTCATCGGCGAGGCCCAGACGGCCGTCGCCCAGGACCTGTCCACGCTCCCGCTGCTGCAGGGCGCCCAGCTTATGGTCGCCGGCAAGGACGTCAAGGGTGTCGACCAGACCCTGGACGCTTCCTTCAAGACCCGTCTTGGTGTTATCTCCAAGTAGGTCACCCTCCCCATCCGGTTCTGACCAGCCAACGAGGCGGGGCGCCCACACGGCGCCCCGCCTTTGGTGCTGATACAGGACAACCGATTCCACGGCTCACGAGGCTCGCGGAACACACATTTAGGTACCAATGACAACACTTATCGAGGCACCGCCGACCGACGGCGAAGGCCTTCTGCCGATAAAGAAAAAAACGTCCGGTGGGGGACTGGGCCGCTACATCCTGATCAGGTTCTTCCTGATCTTCCCGACGATCCTCATCCTGGTCACCATGGTGTTCTTCCTGATGCGGACCACCGGTGATCCCATTACCGCCGCCCTGGGAGGCCGGCTTCCGCCGGAACAGCTCCAGGAGCGGATCACCGCCGCCGGCTACGACCGGCCCATCTTGGTGCAGTATTTCGAGTACCTGGCCCAGCTCATCACCGGCAACTTCGGCACCACCCTGTCCGACAACCGCCCGGTCGCGGAGATGCTCGCCACGTACGGCGCAGCCACCCTGGAGCTGACCATCAACGCCCTGCTGGTGGCCCTGGTCGTGGGCATTCCGCTGGGCCTGGTCGCCGCGCACCGGCGCGACAAGGGCCCGGACGCCGGGCTGCGCGTCTTCGCGATCCTCTGCTACGCCACACCGGTCTTCTTCTCCGGGCTGCTCTTCAAGCTCACGTTCTCCGTCTGGCTGGGCTGGCTCCCGGTCGCCGGCCGGGCCACGCCCGCCAACGAGCTGGCCCTGACCGCGCTCGAATCGCCGACGGGCATCTATTGGCTGGACGCCATCCGCAGCGGCAATATGACCGCACTGGCTGACGTGATGGCCCACGCCGTCCTGCCCGCCCTGGCCCTTGGCCTGCTGACCGCCGGCATCTTCCTGCGCCTGGTCCGGACCAACGTGATCGGCACCCTCGGTAAGGACTACGTCGAGGCCGGCCGCTCACGCGGTGTCAGCGAATACCGCCTCGTCACCAAGCACGCCTACAAGCCGGCCCTCATTCCCATCATCACCGTGATGGGTCTCCAGATCGCCGTGCTGCTGGGCGGCGCGGTCCTGACCGAAACCACCTTCGAATGGAAGGGCCTTGGCTTCCAGCTCGCGACCTACCTGACAGCCCGCGACTTTGTGGCTGTCCAGGGCATCGTGGTCCTCCTCGCAGTGATCGTGGCCGTGACCAACTTCTTCGTGGACATTCTCGCCGCGCTGATCGACCCCCGCGTGAGGTACTGATATGAGCACCACTGCCGTTATTGAACCCATCAAAGATCCGCGGGGACCGTGGTTCCGGCGCCTGCCGGTCATCTCGCACTTCAACAAGAGCGTCGGCCTGCAGCGGGGCATGCTCGTCGCGGGACTCGTCCTGACCGCGGCCTTCCTGCTGACCGCGATTTTCGCGCCCCTGATCGCGCCCTTCGGCTTCTCCCAGATTTCCGACGCCGACGGCGGGTTTCCGGCCCAGGAAGCGCCCGGCGGAAAGCATCTGATGGGAACCACCGTAGGCGGCTACGACGTCTTCTCCCGCGTCGTCTGGGGCGCGCAGACCGCCGTCCTAGTGATCATTGTGGCCGTGCTCATGTCGATCTTCATCGGCGTGATCCTGGGCCTGGTCAGCGGCTACGTCGGCGGCTGGCTGGACCGGACCCTCGTGGTGATTGCCGACGCGATCTACGCCTTCCCGCCGCTGCTCGTTGCCATCGTGATGGCGATCGCCATCAGCGGCGGCCGGTCCAGCCTCTGGGGCGGCATCCTCGCGGCGGCGATTTCCATCACCGTGGTCTTCATCCCGCAGTACTTCCGCGTCATCCGGGCCGAGACCATCCGGCTCAAGGCGGAACCGTTCGTGGAATCGGCCAAGGTCGTGGGCGCCTCGAACATCCGGATCATGCGCCTCCACGTTTTCAAGAACGCCACCCGCACGCTGCCCCTGATCTTCACGCTCAACGCGTCCGAGGCCATCCTGACCCTCGCCGGCCTGGGCTTCCTCGGCTTCGGCATTGAGCCGACGTCGGCCGCCGAGTGGGGCTTCGACCTCAACAAGGCCCTGGCGGACACCACGTCCGGCATCTGGTGGACCGGCGTCTACCCGGGCCTCGCGATCGTGCTCACCGTCCTGGGCCTGACGCTCGTCGGCGAGAGCATCAACGACCTCAACGACCCCCGCCTGCGGGGCCGCAAGAAGGCCGCCACCGGCAAGGGCGGCCCGGATTCCACCACCGGCGCCCAGGCTGCACTCGAATCAGAAGCGAGAAGTTCATGACCATCAACATTGACCAGCCCGGCACCGCCGCCGGCCCCGGCCAGGGCACCGGCGCCGGCCCCGTCCTGGACATCGACCACCTCAAGGTCACCTTCGCCACCGACGCCGGCGACGTGTACGCCGTCAAGGACGTCAGCCTCCAGGTCAACCCCGGCGAGGTCGTGGCGATCGTGGGCGAATCGGGCTCCGGCAAGACCGTCACCGCGAAGACCATCCTTGGCCTGCTGCCGGAGACCGCGATCAGCTCCGGGGCGGTGCTGATCAACGGCAACAACGTCATCAGCGTCAGCCCGGCGCAGCTGCGCCAGATCCGGGGCCGCGACGTGGCCATGGTATTCCAGGAACCGTCCACCGCCCTCAACCCCGTTTTCACGGTCGGCTGGCAGATTGCCGAAGGCATCCGCTCCCATGCCGGCCACGGGGGAGGGGCGCGGGTCAGCGCCAAGGAAGCCAAAACCCGCGCCATTGAGGCGCTCCGCAAGGTGGGCATCCCTGACCCGGAGACACGGGTCAACTACTACCCGCACCAGTTCTCCGGCGGACAGAAACAGCGCGTGGTCATCGCCGCCGCGCTGGCCCTGAACCCGGGGCTCATCGTCGCCGACGAGCCCACCACCGCGCTGGATGTCACCGTGCAGGCGGAAATCCTCGAGTTGCTGCGGGACCTCCGGGACCAGTACGGTACCTCGATCGTGCTCATCACCCACAACATGGGCGTGGTGGCGGACCTCGCCGACCGTGTCGTGGTGATGTACCAGGGCGACGTCGTGGAGGAGGCGCCTTCGCGGGTGCTCTTTGCCGAGCCGAAGCAGGACTACACCAAGAAGCTCCTGGCCGCGGTCCCGCACCTGGGCAGGAACTCCGCCTCCGAGGGCATGACCCAGCGGGCGCACCAGGGCGGCAAGGTGCTCGTCGAGGCCAGGAACTTGACGATCGAGTACCCCGGCCGGCTGGGAACCCCCGCCTTCAAGGCCGTGGACGGGGTCAACTTCACCCTGTCCGAGGGCGAGGTCTTCGGCCTCGTGGGGGAGTCCGGGTCCGGCAAGACAACGATCGGGCGGGCCATCGCGGGCCTGAACCGCACCACCGGCGGCAGCCTGAAGGTGCTGGGCTACGAAATGCTCAACCTGAAGGAGCGCACGTTCAAACCGCTGCGCAAAGAGATCGGATTCGTGTTCCAGGACCCGGCCGCCTCCTTCAATCCGCAGCTGACCATCGGGGACTGCATCGCGGAACCCCTGATCATCCACACCAAACCGACCCCGGCGCAGGCCAGGCAACGGACCCGGGAACTGCTGGAGGCCGTGCAGCTGCCGGCCGCCTACGCCGACCGTTTCCCGCATGAACTCTCCGGTGGCCAGCGGCAGCGCGCCTCGCTGGCGCGGGCGCTGATCCTGAACCCGAAGCTGTTGATCGCCGACGAGCCGACGTCGGCCCTGGACGTGTCGGTGCAGGCCGTGGTGCTGGAACTGTTCAAGGACATCCAGGCCGAGTTCGGCTTTGCAGCGCTGTTCATCAGCCACGACCTCGCCGTGGTGGACATCCTGTCCCATTGGGTGGGTGTGCTCTACAAGGGAAAGATGGTGGAGCAGGGGCTTGGGAACCAGGTCATGGGCAACCCGCAGCATGCATACACGAAGAAGCTGATCGCCTCCCTCCCGGTTCCGGATCCGGATGAGCAAGCCCGGCGCCGGGACGAATTCCGGGCTGTGCTTCTAGGCTAGGGCGCACCGGCAGCAGCACCCAGGGACATGCCCATCGTTCGCAGCCAACGGTGGGCATGTCCTTTCGTGCACCCACAGAAAGGGCGCCCGACGGCGGGCCGAATGCCCGGGAGCAGGCCGTGCCGCCGGCGCTTCACAGCAGAAGTGATTAGCGCCGGTGCCCCTAGACTGGGTCAATGACCGAGCAGAACCAGACTCATCCCGACGCCGATTCCTATGACCCCGGGGCCAGCTCGCTGGCCGGTCAGGTGGATCCCGCCGTGATGGCGGAGCTGTTGTCGATCCGTTCCAGCATCGACAACATTGATGCCACCCTCGTGTACCTTCTCGCCGAGCGTTTCAAGGCCACACAGAAGGTTGGGTTCCTCAAGGCAACCCACAAGCTGCCCGCCGGAGACCCCGGCCGGGAGACCGCCCAGATCGCGCGGCTGCGGCGGCTCGCTGCGGAGGCCCACCTGGATCCGGCGTTCGCCGAGAAGTTCCTCAACTTCATCATCGGCGAGGTCATCCGGCACCACGATGCCATTGCCGAGGACCACGAAGCCTCGCTGGCCGCCGGTAACTTGATCGCTGGTAACCAGGCCGCGGATTCCGGGCGCTCCGGCTCCGCCGGCCATGTCCCCGGAGCGGCCGGCCCGGCCGTCTCCGCCACCGCCTAGCCGTGGCCGCACCAATAGAGCCGGAACAGGTCACCGCCACCGCCCTGGGCACGTGGCCCGGCGAAGACCCGGTCGAGGCCGCGCGGATCATCCGCGGCGAGCTCGGCAGCCCGCACCTGCCCTTTCTGGCCGAGCTTCCCGACCGGGGCGTCGGCTCCGATGCGCTTGGCCGGACAGCGTCCCTGCTGGTGGACCTGGCCGTGGACGTCCAGCCCCACGGGTGGCGGATCGTGGACCGGCCCGGGCAGGATTTCAAGCGGGCGCGTTCGGCCCTGTCCACCGACATCAACATCCTCGCCGATGTGATCGGCGCCGAGGACACCCCGGCGCAGGACATCAAGGTCCAGCTCCGCGGTCCGCTCAGCCTCGCCGCAGGCCTGCACCTGCACAACGGGGAACGTGCCCTCATCGACCATGGCGCCCGTCGGGACCTGGCGGCCTCACTGGCGGCCGGTGCCGGCGGCTACCTCAGCCGGGTGGCTGCGGCGGCCCCCGGGGCGCGGATCGTCGTCGAGATCGACGAGCCGGAGATCGCGTCCGTGCTGGCAGGCACAATTCCCACCTCCAGCGGCTACCGGACCCTGCGCTCCGTGCCGGGCAGGGAGGCTACCGACGCCTGGCAGCTGGTCATCGATGCCCTGCGCGCGGCCGGCGCCGTCGAGGTTGTTGTCTGCGTCCCGGAAGTCGAGGCGCCGTTTGACCGGATCGTGGCCGCCGGGGCCGATGGGATTGCGGTGCCGCTGCGGGCCCTGACGTCCCGCCAGTGGGAGCAACTTGCCGGCGCGGTGGAGGGGGGCAAACGGCTCTGGGCCGGTGCGCTCGACGTTTCCAACCCCGCCGCAGCGCTGCCCCGCGTGGCCGACGTCGTGGAAACCGTCTGGCGGCCGTGGCGCCAGCTGGGACTGCCGGCCTCGACCCTTGGTGCCCTGCGGGTGACGCCCTCGGACGGGCTGGCCCGGTATTCGCCGTCGTCCGCGACGGCGGTGTTGACCCGGCTGACCCAAGTCGCCGACGGACTCAACCAGCTCGCGCTCGGCTAGCGCCGGGACGCAGAGCCGGCACGCGCGGCCGTCAGCTGCGGGCTTCCCAGCGGTCCGGCCTGGCGTGGTCCGGAAGGTAGCCCGGGGCGGACACGCCGCCGGGATAGGGCTCCAGCCGGTAGTCGAAATGACCGGCGTAGACCAGGACCAGCCCGAGCTGTGGCTGGATCACCTTCACCTGGATCCGGTGCTTGCCGGCCGAGCCCTCCTCCGGCGCCCACCACTGCTCGGCGTAGGCCTTGGCATCGAGGATGCCGGGCAGGGGAATCCGCAGCGGCCCGAGGAACAGCCGTGATGCCTCCGACACCCCGCGCAGCCGGCCGCCGGCGGTGAAGCTCAGATTAAGGTCCGTGACCAGCCGCCGGTACCGCCCGACATAATCCACCAGCCCGTGCCGGCTGCCCGAATCATCGAAGCTCGTGGTGTCGTGGAACACGCGCGTCGTACCCGGGAAAAAGATCTCGCGCCGGGCTGTGAGGCTGGACCGGCCGAACGGGTCCAGGTGGGCGTGGTTCTCGATCCGGAACCGGATGCCCTCGCCGTACTCCGGGAAAAAGGACTCCTCCCCGCTGGCGAGGCTGAGCAGGGGTCGGAGCCACTTCTGCCGGCAGCCGACCACCTCAAACACACCCTCGCCGACGCCGAAGTGGCCGGAGCCGGGCGCGAGCGAGAAGTATTCCTGCAGCTCCGGCTGCAGTCGGGCATAGTCGGTACCGAGGGCGCGCTGGTAGATCGGGGTGCTCACAGAATCCTCCTGGGGCCTGGCCGGCTGACGTGTTCCTGTCCACAGCATGCGGGACGGAGCGGGGTTTGTCACAGCCGGCAGCACGCCGCGCTGTAGCGTGGAGGTGCGGCCCGGGTGCCGGCGGCGCCATGCCGGGGCGCCGCCGAATACGACAAAGCCATTTCAATAGGGGAATATATACATATGAAGGCACGCATTCTGGTAGTGGACGATGACGAGGCGCTGGCCGAGATGATCGGTATTGTGCTGCGCAATGACGGGTTTGAACCCGTCTTCTGCGCTGACGGCGGGCAGGCGCTGGAAGTTTTCCGCTCCGCCAAGCCGGACCTCGTGCTGCTCGACCTCATGCTCCCGGGCATTGACGGCATTGAAGTTTGCCGCCAGATCCGGGCCGAGTCCGACGTGCCGATCGTGATGCTGACCGCCAAGGCGGACACGTCGGACGTGGTCCGCGGACTTGAGTCCGGGGCCGATGACTACGTTCCGAAGCCCTTCAAACCGGCCGAACTCGTCGCCCGTGTCCGGGCCCGGCTCCGGCCCGGCGACCAAAAGGCACCGGAGACGCTGCGCATCGCCGACGTCACGATCGACGTGGCGGGACACCTCGTCAGCCGCGGCACCGAGCGCATCTCGCTCACGCCCCTGGAATTCGACCTGCTGGTCGCGCTGGCACGCAAGCCCTGGCAGGTCTTCACCCGGGAACTGCTCCTGGAACAGGTCTGGGGCTACCGGCACGCCGCCGACACCCGGCTGGTCAATGTCCACGTCCAGCGGCTGAGGTCCAAGATCGAACGCGACCCGGAAGCCCCCGAAGTTGTATTGACGGTCCGTGGTGTCGGCTACAAAGCAGGTTCCTGAACCTCGGGACGGCCGCCCCGGAGCCGGTCCGGTGAGCGCCCCGCTGGAACGGGGCGCTCCGGAGAACGCCGCCCGCAGCTCAGTTGACCTCCACGAACCGGGCGTGACGGCGCCCGCTTCCGCTGCCCCGGACGCAGGCAGTGCCCCGGAGGCGGACAGGGTCCCGGGCGGCCCGTCCGGGCCCGCGGGCGTCGAACCCGGCACCGTCGAACCCGGCACCGTCGAACCCGGCAGCGCGGGACCCGCTGCGGCACCGCCCGCCCCTCGCCCCACAGGCCTTGCCGACGGGTGGCTGTCCATACGCTTCCGCACCCGGCTGTGGGTGAAGCGCGCCCGGATCGTGGGCGTACGGGTGGCGCGGCTGGTCAGCATCGGAGCCTCGCGCCTGCTTCCGGGTATCCGCTACCTGTTGCGCTCACTGCACCGCAAGTGGCGGCGGTCGCTGCAGTTCCGGACCGTGCTGACGACCCTGATGCTTGCGATCTTGTCGTTCGCCGTCGTCGGCGCCTACCTGTCCAACCAGATTGCCAACCACCTCTTCCAGGAACGGCTCGTCCAGGCCGAGTCGGAGACGCGCTACAACGTCAAGCAGATCCAGGACACGTTCGACGGCGCCCAGGTCACCGACCAGTCCAGCGTCATCACGCTCGTCTATGACACCTTGAACGCCGTCGAGGGCCGCGGCTCCGTGATCCAGCGGCGGTACGTCTTTGAGGCGATGCCCGAACAAACCAAACCCCGCAACCGCTGGGTCGAATCGCGGGCGTCGGACCAGCTCACCATCAGCGTCATTCCGCCCGAACTGCGCAAGGCCGTGCAGGATTCCGGCAAGGAGCAGTTCTGGGCCTCCACGGAGTTCCCGGTCGGCACCCAGGACCGGCCCGGAATTGCCGTCGGCAACAAGGTCACCTTCAATGGCACGGTCTACGAGCTCTACCTGATCTATGACCTCAATACGGCCCAAAAGACCCTCGACGAGATCCAGAACGTTCTCCTGGCCGGCGGCGCGGTGCTGGCGCTGCTCATCGGCGCCGTGGCCTGGTACGTGACCCGGAACGTCGTCAGTCCCGTCAGCCATGCCGCGCTCGTCTCCGAGAAGCTCGCCGCGGGGCAGTTGCAGGAACGCATGGTGGTCAAGGGCGAGGACGAGGTGGCACGGCTCGGAGCTTCCTTCAACCACATGGCCGCCAGCCTCCAGGAGCAGATCACCCAGCTCGCCACGCTGTCCCAGATGCAGCAGCGGTTCGTCTCCGACGTCTCGCACGAGTTGCGCACCCCGCTCACCACCGTGCGGATGGCCGCCGAGGTGCTCTACGACGCGCGCGGGGACTTCGACCCCATCAACAAGCGCTCCGCGGAGCTGCTCTACAACCAGGTGGAGCGTTTCCAGTCCCTGCTGGCCGACCTGCTGGAGATCTCCCGCTTCGACGCCGGGGTGGCCACGCTCGACGCCGAACCGGGAGACATCGTGCAGCTCGTTTCGCATGTGATGGAAGGCGTGGCCCCGGTGGCCGCCGAATACGGCTCCGAGGTCACCCTCAACGCGCCCTCGGGCAGCATCATCGTGGACATGGATGACCGCCGGATCGACCGGATCCTGCGCAACCTCGTCCTGAACGCCCTCGAACACGGCGAGGGACGCACGGTGAACATTTCCGTGGCCGCCAACGACAATGCCGTGGCCGTGGCCGTCCGCGACCACGGCATCGGCATGACCCCCGCGGAAGCGGCCCGCGTGTTCGATCGGTTCTGGCGTGCCGATCCGGCCAGGGCACGCACCACGGGAGGCAGCGGCCTTGGCCTGTCCATCGCCGCCGAGGACACGAAACTTCACAACGGCTGGCTCCAGGCCTGGGGAAGGAAAGGCGGCGGCGCCAACTTCCGCCTCACCCTCGCGCTGCGCCAGGGGGAGACCATCACGAAGTCCCCCCTCCAGCTGGAGCCGGTCGACGTCGGACTTCAGGGAGCCGGCAGCGACCGGACCATGCTGCTGCTGGACCACTCGCCGGCGCCGCGCACCGACAACGACAACGGGGACGACATCGCCCGAGCGTCCGACGCCGGGACGCGGGACGCCCGCGCGGCCGGTACCGGAGCGGTCCCGGGAGCAGCCGAAACCGGAACGAAGGGCGGGTCATGAACGNTGGCGGTACTGCTGTTTCTGCTGACCTCGTGCGCCCAGATCCCCCGCTCGGGTCCGGTGGGAAAAAGCACTGACGAGAGCGCCGGGAACCCGAAGAACGCCCCCGTCTTCTTCCCGTCCGCGCCGCGGGAGGGCGCCGCGCCGGAAGCTGTCATCGAGGACTTCTACCTCGCCGGCAGCGGCTACGAGGACGACTACGCGGTGGCACGCCAGTACCTGACCCAGGCCTCGTCGGTCACCTGGAAGCCGGACCAGCGCGCGCTCGTCTTCCGTGCCGCACGCGTCGTGCCGACCGGCGTCGAAAACGTCTTCAACTATGAACTGGATGTGTCCTACTCCGTCGACGCGGACGGGGTGGCGACCCAGCTGCCGGAGGGCACCAAGGAGAACATCCCCGCCACGCTGACCCAGGTGGACGGTGAATGGCGGATCGCTGAACTCCCGGACGGGACGGCGATCCCGGAAGAGACGTTCAAGGTCATTTACGGCGCCTATCCGATCTATTTCTACGACCCGACGTTCACCTACGCGGTGCCCGATGTCCGGTGGTTCATCAAGAAGAAGACCGTCAAGGCCATGACCAGCGCACTCCTCGGCGGTCCGGCCCCGTACCTCAAGGGTGCCGTCGTCAGCGCCTTCCCCTCCGGCATCAAGCTGGCCCGGGAGTCTGTCCCGGTGGTTTCCGGCGCCGCCCAAGTGGACCTCACGGCAAAGGACCTCGTGGAGGCGTCCAACGAGGACCGGCTGCGGATGCAGACCCAGCTTGCCCTGACCTTCCGCAGCCAGCCCGATGTCATCAACGTTGAACTCCGGGCCAACCAGGATCTGGTGCGTGTGGAGGACAACGGTTCGGTACTTCCGCCGATCCGGGACAAGAACGTCCCGGCCCGTCAGATCGCCGTCAGCGACAACGACCTGGTCCGGTATGAGAACAACCGGATCTCGCCGCTTCCGGACATTCAGCCCGTCTCGGCCCTTGG
This sequence comes from Pseudarthrobacter ribosi, assembly GCF_055412865.1. Classification (NCBI taxonomy): domain Bacteria; kingdom Bacillati; phylum Actinomycetota; class Actinomycetes; order Micrococcales; family Micrococcaceae; genus Pseudarthrobacter; species Pseudarthrobacter ribosi. The sequence continues at coordinate 23,810 of NZ_JBVAYZ010000025.1, forward strand.
GCCGAGGGCCCCTGCTGAGTCTCCCGTCTCGCAGTCCGCGGCCTTCCTCAACGCCGGTCGCGGCACGCTGTACTCCGTGGTGCCCGGGCAGCCCGCCAGGGCGCTGACCACCCGCTCCACACTGACCCGCCCGTCCTTCGACCGGTACGACTGGGTCTGGACCGCGGGGCCAGGGGCCAACGGCGCCACGGAAATCATCGCGCACCGGCCCGTCGGCGTGGCGGAAGGCTCAGGCGTCCCCGCGGTGACGCTGTCCCCGGCCTGGCTCGCCGGACGGTCCGTCAAGGAGCTCCGCGTGTCCCGCGAGGGCACGCGCGCCCTCGTCCTCACGGAGCAGAACGGCAAGACCAAGGTCCAGGTCGCGGGCATAGTCCGTGCCGCGGACGGCACACCCAAGGACCTCACCGTGCCAATGACCCTGCTGGCGACGAACGATCCGGACCAGGGCGTGTGGGTGGATGACACGACAGTCGCCGTGATGAAGGGCTCCCCGAGCGAAACCGTCACCCCTGAACTGCTCTCCCTCACATCGTCCCAGCCGCAGCAGCTTGCGCCATGGCCGGGACTCACCGTCCTCAGCGCCGGGAACGGCGCTGAGGAGATCTACGCGCAGTCCGCGGAAGGGATCTTCCAGCGGCTCGGCAACGGCTGGTCGCCGCAGCTCAAGGGGCCGACCGACCCGTCCTATCCGGGGTAGGGACCGGGGCCGACTTTTCCACATGGCGCGCCGCGGCCCTGACGCTGCAGGCCCGGGTGGGCGAACACTAGGGTCTGTGGGGACCTCCAGAGAACGCCGCGACCGCTACCGCCGGGCCCCTTCCATCACCGACCCTGATCTGGCGCCGGCGACAACGGCAGCGGCCAGGCACCGCGGTGACTACCGCCGGCCACTGGCGCGGCTGGCGGACGGGGCGGCTGCTGCCGCGGCCGAAGTGCTGGCACTCGCGGCGCCGGTGGACTGCGTCTGCTGCGGGGCTGAGGATCTGGCGCTGTGCGGGGGCTGCGAGCGGCAGGTCCGGCAGTTGATGCGCCGGCCGTTCCGGGCGGAGGCCCAGGCGCCGGCCCTGATGGATGTGGACGGCTCCGTGCTCCTTCCGGTCGTGGCCGCCGGCGCGTACCGGGCGGAGTTGGCGCAGGCCGTCCTGTCCTTCAAGAGCCACGGCCAGGGACAGCTGGCGGAGGTGTTGTCGCACGGACTGGCCCGGGCCATCCGGGCCGCTGCCGGGGACGCCCCGGGGCTGCTGCTCGTCCCCGTGCCCACCAGCAGCGGTGCGTACCGGAAGCGGGGCTTCAGCCCGGTCCACGTGCTGCTGGGCAGGATGCGGCGGATCAGGGCCCCGGGATGCGGGCCCTACGCCGGGTTCACGACCGTTCATGCGCTCCGGAAGACCGGGCTCCGGGCCGCTGCCACGACGACCCGGGGAGCACGCGGCGGACAGAAAGGATTGGGCCGCGGGGACCGCGCACAGCGGGTGCGGGGATCCATGCGGGTCCGCGGCGGGCTGTTCGCTCGGGAGGTGCACGGCCGGCCGTGCGTCATCGTTGACGACGTGCTCACCACCGGGGCCACGGTGGCCGAGGCGGCACGGGCATTGCGGGCGGCCGGCGCCGTGGTGAGGGGCGCCGTCGTCGTTGCTGCGACACGCCCGCCCGGCGCACTCGACATCGGCGCCGCGGACCGTGCGGTGGCAGGGGAACCGCCGCGTCAAGGAAAAAAATAAACCAAAAAAGGATGAATAAGAGGGGGCTATGAACTAACGTCGGAGATGGGTACCAAGAATAGATGTACCTGTCGATAGCGGCTCGGAAAGGGGCTCGACTGTCAGTCAGACCAGCCCCGGGAAGTGCCGCCGTCGTGTCACCGAAGTCATTTGGAGGGCACCATGGAGTTCATGATCAGCGGACGTAATTTGACGGTCTCCGACCGGTTCCGCGAGTACGCCGACGAGAAGATCTCGAAGATCGCGTCGCTGGGGGACAAGGTCCAGAGGGTGGACGCGAAGGTTTCCAAGGAGACCAAGGCCCGGCAGACCGACGAGATGCTCACGGTTGAGCTGACCGTCCTGGGACGGGGTCCCGTGATTCGTGCCGAAGCCAGCGCCGCGGACAAGTTTGCCGCGTTCGACCTCGCCTACAACAAGCTTCTTGAACGCCTGCGCCGGGCGAAGGACCGCAAAAAGGTCCACCACGGCAGGCATACCCCCAAGTCCGTCACCGAGGCGACGGCAACGCTCGCGCCGGCGAGCACCAGTGAGCCCATCTACGTCGAGGCGAACCACTGGCTGGAGTCCAAGGAAGCCCCCGCCGAGAAATCACCGTATGAGGTCGAGAACGATATCCCGGCCGGAGACTCGCCCGTGCTCATCCGCCGGAAGGTTTTCCCCGCCGCATCCCTGACGCTCGACGACGCGGTCGACAACATGGAACTCGTGGGTCACGACTTCTACCTCTTCGTGGACAAGGAGACCAAGGCGCCGTCAGTCGTGTACCGCCGCGACGGGTGGACGTACGGAGTGATCTCCCTCGACCAGACCTGCGAGCCGGGTGAGGCTCCGCTGGAAGAAAAGATCCTTGCGTACCGTTCCGAGGATGCGCCGGCCAGCGCATAAGCTGGTGCTGACCATCCAACGAAGGGACTGACGTGCAGGAATCGCTGAGCCTCCAGCAGGCCCGGCGGATCGCACTGGCAGCCCAGGAATTGGACAAGGTACGGCCCGCCGGACCCGTGACTGCACGGGCGGTGGGCCGTACCTTTGCCCGACTCCAGCTGGTCCAGATCGACTCCGTCAACGTGCTGTCCCGCAGCCACTACCTGCCGTTCTTTTCAAGGCTGGGGAACTATGACCGCACCATCCTGGACCGGATGGCGGGGCACCACCCGCGCCGCATGATGGAGTACTGGGCCCACGAAGCCAGCTTTATCCGTCCCGACCATTTCCAGGACCTGCTCCTGTGGCAGAGTCGGAGATGGGTGGGGGCCCACTCCATGGATCCCGAGCTGCGCAGCGGCGTCGCCGCCCGGGTGCTTGAAGCGCTCGCCGCCGGCCGGCCGATGACCGCTGCCGAGCTCACCGCCAGGCTGGGCCATGTGGAGGACCGCCAACAGGACAACTGGGGCTGGAACTGGAACGCCGTAAAGCGGGTTCTCGAGCACCTCTTCGAAGCAGGCCTCATCTCGGCCGCCTCCCGCACCGACTCCTTTGAACGGCGCTACACGCTCACCGCCAAGGTCCTGCCCGGACGGCCGGACGCGGATCCCGACGCGGCGCCCGCCGCGGACGCCGGGCCGGATCAGGAGGCCGCGCTGGTCCGCCTGATCGACGCCGCCGCCCGGGCCCACGGGATCGGCACGCTGCGGTGCTTTGCTGATTACTTCCGGACGCCAATGCGTGCGTCCGCCATCGCCGTCGAACACCTCGCCGACGCCGGCAGGCTGCTCCCCGTCACAGTCTCCGGCTGGAACAAGCCGGTCTACCGCCATATCGAGGCGAAGCTCCCTCGCACGGCCACCGGCCGGGCCCTGCTGAGCCCCTTCGACTCGCTGGTCTTCGAACGACGGCGGCTGGAGGCCCTGTTCGGGTTCCACTACCGCCTCGAGATCTACACCCCGGAGCCGAAGCGCCGCTTCGGCTATTACGTGCTGCCGTTCCTGCTCCGCGACGGGATCGTGGCCCGCGTCGACCTCAAAGCCGACCGGACCCACGGCCTCCTGCTGGCGAGGGCCGCCCACGCGGAGCCCGGCGCTCCCGACGACACCGCCGTCGAACTCGCCGCGGAACTGCAGCTCATGGCAGAGTGGTTGCAACTGGACCGGGTCGTTGTCTCCCCCAAAGGGGACTTGGCGCCGGCGCTCGCGGACGCCGTGTCCGGGGCAGGAAGCGGTGTATCCGCTCAGAGGGAACAGGCGTAACCGGCCCTGCGTCTCTCCCGTAGACTAAAAACGCCAGAATTCGGCAGCTTGAGACTGGGAGCAACTTCACGTGGCATCACTTATCGAAAAACTTCTCCGCACGGGTGACAAGAAAACCCTGAGGCAACTGCGGAACTATGCCGATTCCATTAATGCCCTTGAAAGCTCCTTCCAGACCTTCACCGACGCCGAACTGCGCGAGGAGACCGACCGTCTCCGCGCACGCCACGTCGACGGCGAGCAGCTCGATGATCTCCTGCCCGAGGCGTTCGCCGCCGTCCGCGAAGCCTCCTCCCGCACCCTTGGCATGCGGCACTTCGACGTCCAGCTGATGGGCGGCGCCGCCCTTCACCTGGGCAATATCGCCGAAATGAAGACCGGTGAAGGAAAGACCCTCGTGGCGACCGCTCCGGCCTACCTCAACGCCCTTGCCGGCCAGGGTGTGCACGTGATCACCGTGAACGACTACCTGGCCGAATACCAGTCGGACCTCATGGGCCGTGTGTACCGGTTCCTCGGCCTCAGCAGCGGCTGCATCCTGTCCAACCAGGACCCCGCCTTGCGGCGCGAGCAGTACGCCGCGGATATCACCTACGGCACCAACAACGAATTCGGCTTCGACTACCTGCGCGACAACATGGCGTGGGACAAGTCCGAGCTCGTCCAGCGCGGCCACCACTTCGCCATCGTCGATGAGGTGGACTCCATCCTCATCGATGAGGCACGGACTCCGCTCATCATCTCCGGCCCCGCCCAGGGCGACACGAACCGCTGGTACAGCGAGTTCGCCAAGGTCGTCACCCGGCTCAAGCCGGAGGAGGACTACGAGGTCGACGAAAAGAAGCGCACCGTCGGTGTGCTGGAGGCCGGCATCGAAAAGGTCGAGGACTACCTCGGAATCCACAACCTCTACGAGTCCGCCAACACCCCCCTGATCGGCTTCCTGAACAACGCCATCAAGGCCAAGGAACTCTTCAAGCGGGACAAGGACTACGTCATCCTCGACGGCGAGGTGCTGATCGTTGATGAGCACACCGGCCGTATCCTCGCGGGCCGGCGCTACAACGAAGGCATGCACCAGGCGATTGAGGCGAAGGAAGGCGTCGAGATCAAGGCCGAGAACCAGACGCTCGCCACGGTCACGCTGCAGAACTACTTCCGCATGTACGACAAGCTCGCTGGTATGACCGGTACGGCCGAAACCGAAGCCGCCGAGTTCATGAGCACTTACAAGCTCGGCGTCGTTGCGATCCCCACCAACCGCGACATGACGCGCATCGACCAGGCGGACCTCGTGTACAAGAACGAGGCCGTCAAGTTCGACGCCGTCGTCAAGGACATCGCCGAACGGCACGCCCTGGGCCAGCCGATCCTGGTCGGCACCACGAGCGTCGAAAAGAGCGAATACCTCTCCAGGCTGCTGGCTAAGGAAGGCGTCCGGCACGAGGTCCTGAACGCGAAGAACCACGCCCGTGAGGCCGCGATCGTCGCCCAGGCCGGCCGCAAGGGCGCCCTGACCGTGGCGACCAACATGGCGGGCCGCGGTACCGACATCATGCTCGGCGGCAACGCCGAGTTCACCGCCGTCGCCGAACTCGCCAAGCGCGGCCTTGACCCGGAAGAAAACTCCGAGGAATACGAAGGAGCCTGGCCCGCAGCCTTCGAAGCGGCCAAGCAGTCCGTCAAGGACGAGCACGAGGAGGTCCTCAGCCTCGGCGGGTTGTACGTGCTCGGCACTGAACGGCACGAATCACGCCGCATCGACAACCAGCTGCGCGGCCGCTCCGGACGCCAGGGCGACCCCGGTGAGTCCCGGTTCTACCTCTCGCTCACCGATGACCTGATGCGCCTGTTCAACTCGGGCGCGGCTGAACGGCTGATGAACAGCTCCGTGCCCGACGACGTCGCGCTCGAATCGAAGCTCGTCTCGCGCGCCATCGCCTCGGCCCAGGGCCAGGTCGAAGGCCGCAATGCCGAACAGCGGAAGAACGTCCTGAAGTACGACGACGTGCTGAACCGCCAGCGCGAGGCCATCTACGGTGACCGACGCCGCATCCTCGAGGGCGATGACCTCCACGAGAAGGTCCAGTTCTTTTTGGAAGACACAATCAACTCGTTCATCGACGAAGCCACTGCGGAGGGCACCGGTGACGACTGGGACTTCAACCTGCTGTGGTCCAACCTCAAAACCCTCTATCCCGTGAGCGTCACCCCGCGCGACCTCATCGACGAGGCCGGCGGAAAGTCGCGGATCACCGTGGACTTCCTCCGGGAGGAGATCCTCTCCGATGCGCGCCTGGTTTACCAGGCACGCGAAGAAGCCATCGGCCAAGAGAGCATGCGCGAACTGGAGCGCCGGGTTGTCCTATCCGTGATCGGCCGCAAGTGGCAGGAACACCTCTATGAGATGGACTACCTGAAGGAAGGCATCGGCCTGCGTGCGATGGCCCAGCGCGATCCGCTGGTGGAATACCAGCGCGAGGGTTTCATCATGTTCCAGTCCATGATGGAGGCCATTCGGGAGGAGAGCGTCGGCTTCCTGTTCAATCTTGAGGTCGAGGTGACGCCCGCCGAGGACGTCGTCGTGGCGGACGCCGCGGGTCAGCACACCGAACACCACGAGCCGCAGATCCGGGCTGCCGGGCTGGAAGCTCCCGAAAAGCCGGCCCAGCTGCAGTACACGGCACCGGGCGAGGACGGTTCGGCCCAGACCCGCGTCGAGGCCAAGGCCTCCGGCCGCTCCGGCAACCCGGCCAAGGCCGCGCAGGACTCAGCCCGCCGCGCCAACAAGAAGAAGCGGCGCTAACCGGCTGCCGCCTGCGGCCGCCAGCGCAAACGGCGCAGCAACGAAAGAGGACCGGAGCGAGCTCCGGTCCTCTTTCGTTGCTGCATCCTCCTCCTTTCCTCGGTTCCGTGAGCCGGCCCCCAGCGGTTTTCCAAGGACGGATTACCCTGGCTGTCAGCCGATTTCCAGCACGGTGACCCGCCAGGCAAGCCTGCTTCGCTCCAGCCTCAACGCGACCGCCCGGACCCGCAGCTCCTCGACCACGACGGCACTGGCCTCATAGACGTCAGCGGAGACCCGGCAGGCCCGGACCGAGCGGACCGCGGGGTTACGGTGCAGGCGTCCGGCGGTCGGTGATGCCCCGCACGGCACCCTCCGGGTCAGGGCGGCCCGGTGCTGCAGGGCCGCCAAGCAGCGTTCGTCGAGCCGCCGGGCGAGCTGCTGCGCCGGCCGGGTGCCGGCCAGCACCTCGATGGCGGCCTGAACCGTGCTGCGGGAGATCGCACAGATCTCGCGGACCTCATCGGTCACGCGCGGCAGGGTTGCCGGAATGCCCGGACCGGACACGGGATTGGCCGGATCGGCGCCTCCGGGCACCAGACGCAGGGGCGTGGCAGTGGGTGCGGGGGCTTCCGCGGCGGTGCGGGGGCTGGGCAGGGCGCTCATGTTGCTTCCTTTGCTGGGGCTGGCGGTTGGGACCGCTGTGCGGCCCTGACATTGCTGGTGGTTTCGGCGGAGCCGTTGATGTCGTCCCGCCGCGTCTGCGGAATCAGTGCCCGGGCGGCAGGTGGAGCACCTGGCCCGGCCTCAGGAGGTTGGGGTTCCCGCCGATAATGTCCCTGTTGGCCTGATAGATCAGGGGCCAGTCCAGGGCGATGTCGACGTCGGAGGCGAAGGGCCCCAGCCGGGCAGACGACAGGCTCCACAGCGAATCTCCGGAACGGACCGTCACCTCCGCGGACTCGGCCCCGGGCTGCTGTTGCCGCAGCGGGCGACCCGTCAGGGGGCCGGGTGCGACGACCGGGCCAAGCGGCCGCCATTGTGGGTGGGCTACGGCCGGAGCGCCCGGCAGCGGCGCCGGTCCGGGGGTTGAAATGACGGCTGGCAGCGGAGTGCCGGTTGTGGCCGGGTGCGCCGGCGGCGTCCACGCGGCGGATGCTGCCGGTGCGGCCCCGAGGGATCCATGGCCAGCCGGCAGGGGAGAGGCGGCGGCCAGTGGTGCGGTGACCAGCTGCAGTCCGACCGCAGCCAGGGCGAGCCGGCGCATGAAAGCGGGGGTGAACTTACCAGCAGCCGAGGCAGCGCGGGCGTTTCCGCAACGGTCGAGGGTTGCCGCCGCAACAGCAATGACGAAGGACATCGCCCACCAGACGATGACGATCAGGCCGGCCGTGTTGGCCGCAACGCCAAGTTGGTCCTCGAACCCGAGGGGCAGCTGCCGGCCGGGGGATGACCGCCAGCGCTGGACGCTACTCCCTCCGTTTGCGGCAAGGAAGAGGCCGAGCAACAGGATGACGGTTGCCATGGCCGCGTCGGCGGGGAACACGCGCCGGCGCCTGGGATGTGCGAATTCTGCTGCCCGCATGGTCTTACCGCCTCACCGGAAGTGACTGACAACTGATGCTGTTTGATGCTGTTTGATGCTCTTAGGCACAGTTTGATCCTTGAAAGAGGCATTTGTCCAGAGACAATTCAAAAAGGCGTGGTTGACCCTTGTGGCCTGGCACGCCTACGCTGACGCCATGCGCTGGGATGCCTTGTTTGACGACCTGGAGACACAGCTGGCCGCCAGCGAGCGGCTGGATCTCGACGCGGAAATCGCGGAGCGGACCCGGTCGGAGTCGGCGGCGGTGGAACTCGCGGACCGGCTGCGCGGCTCGCTGGGGCTACAGATCGTGGTTGGGCTTGCGTCCGGATCGACGTTCCGAGGAACCCTGAGCCACGCCGGGAGCCAGGCGCTTGTGCTGGATGAACCGACGCACCAGGTGCTGGTTCCCTATGCCTCGGCGGTACGCTATCTCGGGCTCTCGCGGCTCGCCGTGCCCGAGCCGTCCAAGGTCCGGCAGCGACTGGGCCTGGCGAGCGCCTTGCGCGGGCTGGCGCGGGACCGCACCGGCCTCGCCGTCCTGATTTCCGGCGGCTCAACGGGTGAAACGACGCTGCACGGGGTGATTGACCGGGTCGGTCGCGACTACCTTGACCTGGCGGTCACCGGCGAAGGCGAGGACCGGCGGGCGGCCAACGTCCGGCAGCTGGCGACCATCCCTTTTGCCGCACTGGCCGCCATCAGGTCGGCCCGGGCTCCGGGCTACGAGGCACGATAAGGGCCGGCGCGCAGCGCACGCGGGACGCCGGGCTCAGCGGGTCTTGGACTTGGCCTCTTCGATCATCCGGCTTGCCTCGGCGTACCGCTCCTCGATGTACTGCTCAAGCATCTTTTCCTCGACACGCCACTGGCCTCGGCCACCCACCTGAATGGCCTTGAGCTGACCGCTGCGCACAAGCGCGTAGGCAGCCGGGGCGTTGATCTGGAGCTGCTCTGCGACGTCGGCAAGGGTCAGGAATCGGGGCATAACTACATTTTGCCACCAATGGCTTCGTCTGAGGCCGATATCCACAGTTTGCACTTCTTTGTTCCGGCACCTTCCCGTCAGCGCGCGAAGGCGTAACAATGATGAGGCCCGGCCGGTGCCGGGCGCCGACTACGGGGGGAGCAGTCGCATGAGCGGGAGCACGGTGGCCGGCGGGGCGCGGCTGAAGAAACCATCCTGGAAAGATCCCAGGCTCCTCATCGGCATCCTGCTCGTCCTGGCCTCCGTTGCAGGAGTCATCTCCCTGGTCGCCGCCGCGGACCAGACTGCCGAGGCCTACACCGCACGGGAGGCGATCGCCGTGGGCGAAAAGCTGACCCCGGACAAATTGAACCGCGTCAAGGTCCGGCTGGGCGATGTGGAGCAGCAGTATCTGACGCCCGCGTCCGGCGTGCCTGACGGACTCGTTGCCGTCCAGAGAATCGGCAAGGACCAACTGGTGCCGCGCGGGAGCTTCGGGCAGGTCGATGGCCTGGACCGGAAGCCGGTCGCGGTCACCATCGATGAGGCGCTGCCGCCGCAGGCGGTTGCCGGCTCACGGGTCGATGTCTGGGTTGCGCTGCCCGACGACCGGAACGGGTTCATGCAGCCGACCCTGTTGTTGCCGGGCGCCGAAATCGCCCAGATCACCCCGGGCAGCAGCGCGCTGGGGTCTGCCCGGTCCACCGTCGTGATGGTGCTGGTAACGGACGGGCAGATGCCCAACCTGCTGGGCGCGCAGGCCAACAAGGCAAAGATCTCCGTGGTCTGGAACCCGGGAGGCACGGGCCGATGAGCATCCCGGTCGTCACTGTCGGGGATTCGCGCGAAGACCTGGTCGGCAGGCTGGAACGGCTCCACGGGCCGGTATCCGTCGTCCGGCGCTGCAGCGAACTCGCGGAACTGCTGGCGGCGTGCCAGGGCGGACTGGCCCGGGCAGCCGTCGTGGCGCAGGGCAGCGAGGAGTTGACCGCGTCGCTGGTCGACCGGCTGTCCGCCGTGGGTGTGGCTGTCCTTGCCCTGACCGACAGTCCGGAGGAACAGGCCCGGCTGCAGGGGATCGGCGTGGATGCTGACATCACCGGGGTCGACGCCGCGGCCCTCGCCAGCCGCATCACGGGGGCGGTGGCACGCCTGGCCGGACCTGACCGGCGGCTTCGGCGGGCAGAAGGCCCCGGCTTGGCCGACGCCGGCCCGACGCCCGGACACTCCGGTGCTGCCGCGGCGGGACTAGGCCCGACCCCCGGCCCCTCCGGGCGTGCTGCCGTGGAGGGACCGGAAGGATCCGGCGCCGGGCAGATCATTGCGGTGTGGGGCCCGGCCGGTTCGCCGGGCCGGACCATGCTCGCTGCCAACATGGCGGCCGAACTCGCGGCCGGGGGCAAATCGGTGTTGCTGGTGGATGCTGACAGCTACGGTGCCAGCGTCGCAGCCATGCTTGGACTCCTGGATGAAGCCGCAGGCCTGGCGCAGGCCTGCCGCCTGGCGGATCAGGGCCTCCTTGACGCCGAAGCTCTGCTCCGGATTGCGGCGCCCGTGGTGACCAGGGCGGGCACCTTCCGTGTGCTGACCGGAATCACCCGCGCGGACCGCTGGACTGAACTTCGCTCCGCGGCACTGTCCCTCGTCCTCGCCCGTGCCCGGCAGGTCGCGGACGTCACCGTCGTTGATACGGGGTTCTGCCTCGAAAGCGACGAAGAGTTGAGTTTCGACACGATGGCGCCCCGCCGGAACGCCGCGACGCTGAGGAGCCTTGAACTGGCGGACACCGTGTTCGCCGTCGGGGCCGCAGACTCGATCGGCGTCCCGCGGCTGGTCCGGGGGCTAGCCGAACTTGAAGCGGCCGTTCCGCAGGCGTCCCCGCGGGTGGTGCTGAACAAGGTCCGCCAGTCCGCGGTGGGGCGCTCTCCGGAGCGGCAACTGCGCGACGCCTGGGAGCGGTACGGCCCCGCCGCCCCGCTGTCGGCGTTCCTCCCCGCTGATCCGGTCTCGAGCGATGCGGCCCTGCTCTCCGGATCACTGCTGCTCGAAGCTGCCCCGGATTCCCCGCTCCGGAAGGCCATCGCCGCATTGGTTTGTGCACCCGTCCAGCAGAACAGCCGATCCTCTGTCTTTTTCACCACAGCAAAGCGCCGACTAAAGGGCTAGGCTCGCCATGAGGGCCGCAACGAAGCGGCCGTGAACTTTCTTGATGGAGGCGTTTGTCGATGTCGTCTGGGTCCAGCGTGGAGGATCAACCCGTTTCGATCGGTGCCGGAGAAGGCTACCTGCGGGACTACTACGAGCACATCGCAGGGGAAGACGCCCGGGCTTTTCCTGCGGAATTGCTCGCGGCGCGGGCGCAGACGCACCGCCAAACGGCGGCGCAGCGCTTCCCGGGCAACGCCAACATCACCATTTCCGACGAGGCCGACCGCAGTGTCGTCTACATCGTCACCGACGATATGCCCTTCCTGGTTGACTCGGTCAACGCCGAGCTGGTCCGGCAGCACGCCCCCATCCACCTGGTGATGCATCCGCTGTTCGTCGTGACCCGCAACCGTGAGACCGGGGAGCTGGTCCGGGTCGCCCGGGTCCCCTCGCACCTGGGCATCTCCAGCGGCGACACGGCAGCGATGCCCAACCTGTCGCACCTGATCGCCCAGGGCGACAACGCCTCCCACATGGAGTCCTGGATCGCGGTCGAAATCGACCGCGTCGACGAAGCGAAGCGTGCGGCGCTGACTGAGGGCATCGACCGGGTGCTCAACGATGTGCGCGCCGCCGTCGAGGACTGGCCGAAGATGCGGAACCGGGCCATCCAGATTGCCGGGGACCTGGACGAGCTCGCCAATCCGGCGCAGATCGCCGAACTCCGCCAGGCGCAGGAACTGCTGCGCTGGCTGGACGACGGGAACTTCACCTTCCTCGGCTACCGCGAATACGACCTCAAGAACGAATCCGGCGAAGATGTCCTGGAACCCCGGGAGGAGAGCGGACTCGGGCTGCTGCGCGCCAGTGCCGACACACCGCACCAGATCCAGCACCTCACGGAGACCGGCCGCAAGAAGGCACGCGAAAAGCGCGCGCTCGTCATCACCAAGGCCAACTCACGCTCCACCGTTCACCGCTCGGCCTACCTGGACTACATCGGCGTCAAGAGCTTCGATGCAGCCGGCAACGTCAACGGCGAACGACGCTTCATCGGACTCTTCGCCACCACCGCATACGCCGGATCCGTGCGTGACATCCCGGTGGTCCGGGAGAAGGTCGCCGCGGTCTTGCGGGATGCCGGCTTCCCGCCGGATTCACACTCCGGCAAGGACCTGCTGGGCATCCTCGAAACCTACCCCCGCGACGAGCTCTTCCAGATCGAGATCCCCGACCTGGCCGCCATTGCCACGAGCATCCAGCGGCTGCAGGAACGCCGCCGGACCCGGCTGTTCCTGCGGCCGGACATCTACGGCCGCTTTATGTCAGCCCTCGTCTACCTTCCGCGCGACCGGTACACCACCAACGTGCGCCTGCGCATCGAGCAGGAACTGCGCGAGACCTTCGATGCCGTGTCCATCGATTACGAGGCGCGGATGACCGAATCCGCCCTGGCGCGGCTCTTCTTTCGGATCCGGCTTCCGAAGAACGCCGATGTCGGCAACGTCAACACCGATGATCTCGAAAAGCGGCTAGTCCGGGCGGCCCGCTCGTGGAGCGAAGGCATCGCCGAAGTCCTGCACACCCGCGCCGACGGCGCCGGCGGCATCAAGGAAAACGGCGCCAAGGAGCTCGCCGCCGTGTGGGCCGAGGCCTTCCCGGCGAGCTACCGCGTCGACTACGAGGTGGAGGATGCCCTTGAGGACATCGCCCGCTTCGAGAAGTACGGTGCCGCCGCCGAAAGGGCCGGGGAAGCCGTCAAGGAACATCCCGGCGTCCACGTCTACCTCCCGGACGGCGCCGGCGCGACGCTCGAAGAGGACGCCCGCGTCAAGCTCTACATGCTCGAGCCCAAGAGCCTGAGCCAGATCCTGCCCTATTTTCACAACCTGGGCCTGGAAGTCCTGGACGAGCGCCCGTTCGAGATCGAAACCGCCGACCACCGGGACTACTTCCTCTACGACCTGGGCCTGAAGTACCCGGCCGGGGTGGACCCGATCGAGACCGGGCAGCTGCTCGCGGACTCCTTCGGCGCCGCGGTGTCCGGTGCGGTGGAATCGGACAGCTTCGACCGGCTGGTCCTGCGCGAGGGAATGCACTGGCGCCAGGTCGTGGTGCTGCGCGCCTATGCCAAGTACATGCGGCAGATGGGCAACACCAACTCCTACGGATTCCTGTCCGACACCCTGCTGGCCAACCCGGATGTCAACCGCGGGCTCAGTGCCCTGTTCGAAGCCCGCTTCGATCCCTCGCTGGACGAGGAGGCACGCCGGATCAGGCAGGACGATGTCCTCACCGGCCTGGACGCCGCAATCGAACAGGTCGCGACCCTCGATGCCGACCGCGTGCTGCGGACCTTCAAGAACCTGATCCTGGCGACGCTGCGGACCAACTATTACCAGAACAAACCGCACCTCAGTTTCAAGCTAGACCCCTCCGCCCTGGAGGGCCTGCCGTTCCCGAAGCCCATGTTCGAGATCTGGGTCTACTCGCCCCGGGTCGAGGGGGTGCACCTGCGCTTCGGCAAGGTCGCCCGCGGCGGGCTGCGCTGGTCGGACCGGCGCGAGGATTTCCGCACCGAGATCCTCGGCCTGGTCAAGGCCCAGACGGTCAAGAACGCCGTGATTGTGCCCACCGGCGCCAAGGGCGGATTCTACGCCAAGCAGCTTCCGGACCCGGCGGCAGACCGCACCGCATGGATGGCGGAGGGCGTGGAAAGCTACAAGACCTTCATCCGCGGACTCCTGGACGTCACCGACAACCTCGTCACGACGCCGGAGGGCGAGCAGCTGATCCCGCCGGCCGACGTCGTACGGCACGACGACGCCGATTCCTACCTCGTCGTCGCGGCCGACAAGGGAACGGCTTCCTTCTCCGACATCGCCAACGGCCTCGCCGCGGAATACGGTTTCTGGCTCGGCGATGCCTTCGCCTCCGGAGGCTCCGTCGGCTACGACCACAAGGCCATGGGCATCACCGCCCGCGGTGCCTGGGAATCCGTCAAGCGCCACTTCAGCGAGCTGGACCTGGACACGCAGGCCGAGCCGTTCACCGTCGTCGGCGTCGGCGACATGTCCGGTGACGTGTTTGGCAACGGAATGCTGCTGTCCAAGCACATCCGCCTGCTGGCGGCCTTTGACCACCGGCACATCTTCCTCGATCCCGCCCCGGACGAGACCGTCTCCTTCGCCGAGCGGCAGCGGCTCTTCGAGCTGCCCCGTTCCTCCTGGGACGACTACAACAAGGCAATGATCAGCGAGGGCGGCGGCGTGTTTGCCCGCCAGGCCAAGTCCATCCCGGTCTCGGACCAGGTCAGGTCCGCGCTCGGACTGCCTGACGGGACCACCCAGCTCAGCCCGCCCGAGCTGCTGCGCGCGATCCTGCTCGCCCCGGCCGACCTGCTGTACAACGGCGGCATCGGCACCTACGTCAAGGCCAGCAGCGAAACCAACGCCGAGGTCGGCGACAAGGCCAATGACTCCATCCGCGTCGACGGCCGCGACCTGCGCGTGAAGGTTGTCGGTGAAGGCGGAAACCTGGGCATGACGCAGCGCGGACGTATCGAGGCAGCCCTCCAGGGCGTCATCCTGAACACCGATGCGATCGACAATTCCGCCGGCGTGGACTGCTCGGACCACGAGGTCAACATCAAGATCTTCGTCGACCGGATGGTTGCCGCGGGGAAGCTGGATCCTGCGGAGCGTTCGGAGTTCCTGGCATCGATGACCCACGAAGTCGGCCGCCTCGTGCTGGAGGACAATGTCGACCAGAACATCCTGCTGCTCAATGACCGGATGCGGGTCTCCGAATGGAGCCCCAGCTACGAGCGCCTGATGGACTGGCTGGAGAAGTCCGGCGATCTAAAGCGCGATCTCGAGGCGCTGCCGACCACGGAGACACTGCGCGAGCGGCTGGATCAGGGCCAGGGCCTGACCTCGCCCGAGCTGTCGGTGCTGGCGGCCTACGCCAAGATCGAACTCGCCTCGGCACTCCGGGACAGTGACCTGTCCGAGGACCCATGGTTCCGGCAGACCCTGCGGGCCTACTTCCCGCAGCAGCTGCGCGACAGGTTCGACGCCGAGCTCGACACGCATCCGCTGCGGCGCGAAATCATCGCCACGGTGGTGGCGAACGACATGATCAACATGGGCGGCATCACCTTCGTGTTCCGCGCCATGGAAGAGACCTCGGCCACCGAGGCCGCCGTCGCCAAAGCCTTCGTGGCACTCCGCGAGGTGTACGAGCTGAACATCATGGTCGCGGAACTCAACGAGCTGCCTGCGTCCTTCCCGACGGAGCACTGGAGCACCGTGCACCTGGACATCCGCCGGCTGCTGGACCGGGCCGTGCGGTGGATCCTGAGCCAGGGCAACGCCTCCAGGCCCATTGCCGAGATCGTCGGCGAGTTCAAGCCGCTGATGGATCCGATGCGGGCACGCCTGCTGGACTACCTGCGCGGCGACGACCGTGCCCGGGTGGCCGAATGGCTTGAGAAGGCGCGCGGCTGGGAACTCCCCGAGGACCTTGCCCATCGTTGGGCGGAACTGTTCGAGAGCTTCGTGCTGCTCGACATCGCCAAGATCGTCCACGTCAGCCCGGAACCCGTGGAGAGCATCGCACATGTCTACTACACGGTGTTCAACCGCTTCCACGCCGACTCGCTGCTCGAGCGCATCACGAAGCTGCCCCGGAGGGACCGCTGGCAGGCGTTGGCCCGGGCGGCCCTGCGTGACGATCTTTACTCGACCGTTTCGGATATGACGACGGCGGTGCTGGAGACTACGTCTGCGGAACTGCCGGCTGAGGAACGGCTTCTGGTCTGGGAGAGCCAGAATGTTGAGCAGCTGGACCGGGCGAAGAGCATGTTTGACGAGGTGAACGCCCTCGAGGCCGATGACATGGCCTCGCTGTCGGTAGCATTGAGGCTCTTGAGGTCAATCGTCCGACGCTAAGGCAGCTGGGCTGCCCGCGTCGCAAATGGAGGTGCTGTGGCAATCTTTACGGACCCTATCAGGGAGCATGCTGATTTCGGGCCGGGGGATGCCGAATGGCTGCACCTCCTCGTCGGCGACTGGCAGATGGTCGCGGACCTGGCGTTCGCGGACCTGGCGCTGTGGTTTCCGCACCCTGAGTTCGGCTACGTGGCGCTGGCCCACGTCCGCCCCTCCACCACGCATACGGTGTTCCATGCCGACTTCGTGGGGGAGGGGATCAGGTCGGATCTGCAGCCCCTCGTCGCCAAGGCGTGGGAGAGCCGCTCCATTGAACGCTCCAACGAGACCAACTGGAGCAGCGACATGGCGCTGCGGGTCGAGGCCGTGCCGATGGTCCGCAACGGCCGGACACTGGCGATCGTCACGACCCACATGGATCTCTCCAGCTCCCGGATGCCCTCACGGCTGGAGCTGACATACCGGCAGTGCGCCTATGACCTGCTGCGGATGGGGACGCTGGGGCTGTGGCCGGATTTCGCCTCGCCCACCGGGTCCCGCCGCGGCGCGCCCCGCGTCGGTGACGGCCTGATCAGGCTCGACGCCGAAGGCATCGTCCAGTACGCGAGCCCCAACGGTGTCTCGGCGTTCCGCCGACTCGGCGACGGCGAATCCCTCGAGGGCCGGAGCCTGGCCGAGGTGACCGCGGGTCTGCTGAGGGACCGCCGCATGGTGGACGAGACCCTGCCGCTGGTTGTGACGGGACGCATGCCGTGGCGCAGTGAAATCGAGTCCCGCGGGGTCAGCCTGTCGCTGCGGGCGATTCCTTTGCGGGACGAGCAGCAGCGCTTTGGCGCCCTGGTGCTCTGCCGCGACGTCTCCGAGCTGCGGCGGCGGGAGATGGAACTCGTGACGAAGGACGCCACGATCCGCGAGATCCACCACCGGGTGAAGAATAACCTGCAGACCGTCGCTGCGCTGCTGCGGATGCAGTCGCGGCGAATGGTCAGCGACGAGGCCAAGCAGGGGCTCGAGCAGGCGATGCGTCGGGTGGCCACGATTGCCCTCGTGCATGAGACGCTGTCGCAGGGCCTGACCCAGAGCGTCGACTTCGATGAGCTCATCGGCCGCCAGTTCCGGCTCTCGGCCGAGGTGGCTTCCCCGTCACAGCAGGTGAAGACGGCGCGTTCCGGCCTCTTCGGCGAGCTGCCGAGCGACTTTGCCACGCCGCTGGCCCTGGTGATCAACGAGCTGGTGACGAACGCCGTCGAACACGGCCTGGAGGGCCGGACCGGCACCGTCTGGCTGATCGCGGATCGGTCCGAAAGCGAGGACGGCGAGGAACTGCTCACCGTGACCGTGGCGGACGACGGGGTCGGCATCCCGGCCACCCCCTATGTGGAGGGACTTGGCCTGCAGATCGTCCGGACCCTGGTGACGAGCGAACTGGGCGGCAGCATCCAATGGAAGGCCCGGGAGGGCGGCGGTACGGCTGTCCAGATTGTCCTGAGTTTGGCGAAACGGTAACGCGGGGGCGGGGTCGGCGGCTGAATCCTTCGCCTGCCGGCCGCCTGTCCGCTCGGTTCGTTAACGAGCAATGGCCGCAGACGGACGTCTGCGGCCATTGCTGTCCTGCCGCTCACGGCGGATCGCCGGCGGGCCGGCAACAGGAACCTGGTGTCAGGAGGCGCGGCGGGCGCGGGCAGCGCGGCGCTTCAGGGCGCGGCGCTCGTCCTCGCTCATGCCGCCCCAGACGCCGGCGTCCTGCCCGGACTCAAGTGCCCACTGCAGGCACGTGTCGACGACGGGGCACCGACGGCAGACACTTTTTGCTTCCTCGATCTGCAGGAGGGCTGGGCCGGTATTTCCTACCGGGAAGAATAGCTCCGGGTCCTTGTCAAGGCACGCTGCGCGGTTACGCCAATCCATGCTGATCAGTCACTCCATTTCCTGGGAACACGTTAAAAGGCCTTTGTGAAATTATTCACTAGAGGCTTCATAAGAAAGGGGCCCTCTGGGGCCCCCTCGGTCATCTGGATTAAGCGTGTCATGTTAACGCTGCGTAAACAAGGGGTTCTTACCTGCAAAATACCTTGGGATCGTGAGCGATGCATCACATTGGCTGGCGGTGGCCTCACATCTGGTCGACTATGTCCGGTACTGTGCCAGTGTGTCAAGAGCCCCTGAAGATCCCTCCGAACCTGCCGAAAACCGCGACGCCGACTCCGCAGGGACCCCGGCAGGCGGCGCCGGGACCGGCGCTCCTGCACGGCCCGCAGGAATCCTGGTGATCGCGGTCGTCGTGGCCCTGGAGGCGACCGCGCTGCTAGGGGCGGCCATCTGGTACGGAAGCCAACTGCTGACCGGCGCCCCGGTCCTCTCCTTCTGGGGGGCCGTGTTCACGCTGGGGCTCCTGCTGGCCTTTTCCGCCTGGCTCTATGCGGTATCCACCTTCTTGTTCCGGGGCTACCGGTGGCCGCGTGCCGGGGCCCTGGTGGCGCAGCTGTTCACACTCACGATCGGCTTTCCAACACTGACGGGCGGATACCCCCTGGCGGGCCTGGCCATGCTGGTGCCGGCGGTTCTCGCCATTGTCCTGCTGTTCGACAAGCGTGTTATCGCGTTCGCTTCACGCGCCGGCGGGGCACCGCCCGCCCTATAGACGTTCCTATAGCGTGCACACAGCCCGGCCGGTGCCAGGTGTTCACGGTCCGTGATCACGGTGCGTTTTCATGGGCCGCCGGCCTCGGAGTCGGCACCCGGATCAAACGCCAACTGCACCGCCCGTGCCCGCCCGTCCGAAATCAGGACGGCGCGGCCCGGGGGAGGGTTCTGCTCCAGCTCGAACCGGACTCCGAACAAGTCTCCGTCCATCAACGCCCGCGGGGCGATCAGCACGCCCCGTCCCGGGCCCGCCGCATTCTGCACCAGGGGCACCCGCAGGCGAAGGCCCGGGCTGAAGCCCGCGGTCAGGACCACGCGCCAGCCGAGGGTGTTGAGCAGGAGCAGCCGCTTGTTGGTTTCGGGCGGCTGCAGATCGAGGTCGTCCGCGAGGAGAATTGCCGCAGGGTCCAGGGCGCCGTCGAGCGCAGCGCTATGGGTCACGGCCCACCAACGCTCCGGATCCGCTGCCGCCGGGCACCGAAGCCACCCGGCGCCGGGATTGAGGCCCGGCAGGGCCGACAGCAGCGAGGTTTTCCCCGAACGGTGACCACCGAGGACGACCAGGACGGCGCCGGCAGGAAACGGCACGTACGCCGGCACAAGTTCATCGCCTTCGACCCCGAGGCGCAGCTGGCCTGTCGGCGCACCCGGACCAGCTGAGGCACCCGACCTGACGTCGGCGACCGTCACCCGCGCGGGAAGCGGCTCGACGCGGAACGGCCGATGCCGGGCGGCCGGGGCCGGGTCGCCGATGGCGGGGGAGCGGGGTTCAAAGAGCTGTCCCACGTGGCCGGATGGAGAGGATGCGGCCGTCAGCGGCCCGAAGACCACCACCCGGCCTGCAACGGCCGCAGTGGCAGGCAGCCGGGGCCAGGCGAGCCGCCCTTCTTCCGTTGAACCGGCGGGCAGGAAGATCCGGTTGGGAACGGCGGCAAAGAACCGTGCGGTGACCAGTTCGCGTTCACCCGCCGCCACCACGGTGATCCCCGCCCGGGCGCCGTCGCGGACGATGTCATGGACCAGGTCCTCGGCCCACGCCAGCGGGCCGGCCCGGAACGCCGACACCCAGGACCCCCATCCGCAGAGTGCGAGGACGAGGGCAGGCGTGCCGGCAGCCCGGGCGGTGCCCAGCCTCCGGGTCAGCTCCTCGGCAACACGTTCCAGCACCCGCGCCGACCGGCGAAGGTCGTGCAGTCCCACGACGGCCCCGGCCCTGGGGTGGGCGGCCGCAGTGCTGAAGGAACCGGCGGCATCCAGAAGGTACAGATGTGATTCGTCGTCGCCGTTGAGGAGCTGCTCGACGATGAGTCCCAGGGCAGCGTCGGCACCACCGGCGAGCCCCGAGACCAGTCCAAGGTGGCCGTGCGCGCCGGGATTCCAGCCGAATTCGGCCACGCGTTGTTCTTCGGGAAGGTCCAGCAGCCCCAGCCTGATCCGGCTGGGGTTCCCGTCGGCTGGGAACGGCACCTGCCGGGGCAGGGGCGCCGCGACAGGACGGCGCGGGTTCGGACTGCCGGTGGCCGCCCAGGCTGCCACGACCGCTCCCGCCAGCCGGGCCACCGCCGCGGACGGCGGCGCAGCGCCGCCCGCCCTGCCGGGGGACCCGGCCGCTGCCGGGCGATTGAGCAGTTCCATCGCCTCGGTCACGGTCGGGCCGCGGGCGGTCGCGGAAACGGGTGGTGTGAGGGTGGCCGTCTGGAACTCCTCCGGCGCCCCGTTTCCGCGGACCACGTAGCCGCGTCCCGGAGTCGTCACCGGGATGGCGGCCGCCAGTCGGGAATTGATGATGTCGAGGGATTCGAGCTCGGATTGAACCCGCAGGGCGATGCAACTGGTCACGTTCGCCCGGATATCCGCGGAAACGGCCCCCTGCGGACGCTGGGTGGCCATGATGAGGTGGATCCCCAGTGAGCGCCCGATCGCAGCAATCCGCATGAGCTCGGCCAGCGCGTCCGGCGCCTCGTCGACGAGCATTCGAAATTCGTCAATGATGAGGACCAGATGGGGCAGCGGTGGCCCGGGCGGATCAAGTGCCTCGTAGGCCGTGAGGTCGGCGGCCTGGTGCGCGGCGAGGAGCACTTCCCGGCGGCGGACTTCGGCGCCCAGGGACACCAGGGTGCGTGCCACCTCATCAAGGTCGAGATCCGTCAGCAGCCCTACGCAGTGGGCCAAGCCGGCCAGCGGCCCCAGACCGGATCCGCCCTTGAAGTCGATGAACAGCAGATTGATGCGGTCTGGGGGATGCGCGGCCGCCAAGGCCGCCGCGAGGGTGCGGAGGAACTCCGATTTGCCGGATCCGGTGGTGCCCGCCACCAGGAAATGGGGACCGTCTGTTATGAGATCCAGCTGCAGGGGGCCGGATCCTCCGACGCCGACCAGGGCGGGAAGGCCACGCCCGGCCGTGGACGCGGCCCAACGCGAGGATAGGTCCTCCGCCGAGACCGGAAGCAGCCCGCCGAGGGAACAGGCCCCGGGGATCTCCGTTCCGGGGGTTGACGCAGGGGCCCGGGCCCCCAGCCGGCGGCAATTGCGGTCGAAGACGCCGCAGGGCACAAGATCCGGCGTGAACGGCAGCGGCGGGCCGGCCGATGACAGCCACGCAGTGCCCGCGGTCAGGACCAGTGCCGCACCGGCAGCCGGGGCGGGATCGCCGGCGCAGTCGATCACCTGCCAGCCGCGGCGGACCGCCGCGGAGCGCAGCGCCGCCGTACGAAGGGCACTGACGATGATCAGGACCCCGCGCTCATAGTCCCGGCCCGGGCCGGCAGCCAGGGTCTCCAGCGTGGAAGCCTCCTGTACGGAGAGAATTGCGGCCGGCAGGAAGCGTGCGGCAAGAAGCGGCGGGGTAGGACCGTGGATGAGGATCCTGGTCCGCCGGGCCGCGGCATAGCCGCCAAGCTGCAGTACGAAGGATCTGACGAGCCCGGCCACGGAGGATTCCGGGCCACGCAGGGTCGTCACCGCCGTCGAGGGATCAAGGGACACCGGCATGGTGCCGAGCAGCGGTGGACGGAATCCGGGGTCCGGCGGGTCCAGCCCGACATTCGCGCTTTGCTGTGCCAGTCCGAGCCGCAGCCAGACCGGGCCGGCGGGGGCCGAAACTCCCAGGGGGCCGGGCTCCTCGGACCAAACTCCTAGCGACAGCTCACCGGCGGACGGTGCGGCCCGCCGTCGTCGTTCCTTGTCCTCCTGCGCTGCCGCGGCGACGGCGGCCCGGAGTTCGCGGCGCTGCCTCCTGCCTGCGGCGACGGGCACGAGAACCGAAACGGCGGACACCGCGGTGAAGGCCAGGAAGATCCACATCCCGGTGAGGATGGCCAGCCCGACTCCGATGGCCAGCGGCAGCGCCGCGGCCAGCAGCAGCGCCACCCTGTTGCTGTGCGCCTCCGGGTTGCTGACCACCAAGGGCGCCGTGACGTCGGACCCGGCAGCGGCCAGGCTGCCGGGATCCACGCTGCCGCCGAAGACAAGGGACATGGACGAGCCGCCGCATGAAATCAAGGAACTCGTGGAGACGACCGCCGCCTGGACCCTTCTTCCGTCGACCCTGACGCCGTTGGCACTTCCGAGATCGAGTATGGTGACAGCGGAAACAGTCACCTCCAGCTGCGCATGGTCGCGGGACAACTCGGCATCCGGAATGACGATCCCGGTTCCGCTGCGGCCGATCCTGAACCGCCCCCGCCGCAACGGAAAGAGCAGCCCGGCTCCCGGTCCGCTGTGCACGGCCAGTGCCAGCGGTGCCATGGTACGGGCGGCCAACGGGGCTGCGGCGGCCGGGGCAGCGCCGTCCACCAGAACGGCGCCCTGGACGAGGGGGCCCTCCCCGACCCTCAAAGCATCCACCGGCACCCGGCCCACCGACAGGATCCCGGTGCCGTAACGCCGGGAAAGTGCCGCCTGGAGATCCGCGCCGGGGCACCTGTCGGGCAGCTCTATCGCCAGTTCGACCGGTCCAGAGCGGAGTGCAGACCCCGGAGCCGCCACAAGGGTGCAGTGCAGCATCATCGAGGAAGAGTCCTTTCCCGCGGCGTCGTCTGGATCCCACGGTAGGCGTGGTCTCTCTGACCCGAGGCGGGGGACTCGGCCTATGTGGAAAGGCGCTCCGACCTCGGCAAACCGGAGGAGGATGGAGCTGATGCCGGGACCTCCCAGGGTCTGCGATTCGCTGGTTTCCACCCTGTCTCGGGTAGGCTGGAGCAGCAGACAATGCACAACGTTGCGCTGCCCCCATTCGAACCAGGAGATTTTGTGACCGCTGACCTCGTCATCGTAGGGTCAGGCTTTTTCGGCCTGACAATCGCAGAACAGGCCGCCACTGAGCTGGGCTTGAAGGTAGTCGTCATCGACCGCCGCCACCACATCGGGGGCAACGCTTACAGCGAAAAGGACAAGCAGACCGGCATCGAGGTCCACCGCTACGGGGCGCACCTCTTCCACACCTCCAACGAGCGCGTCTGGGAGTACGTGAACCGTTTCACGACGTTCACGAACTATGTGCACAAGGTCTACGGCGTCCACAAGGGCGAGGTCTATTCCCTGCCGATCAACCTGGCCACGATCAACCAATTCTTCCGGGCGAACCTGACGCCGGGACAGGCGCAGGAACTGATCAAGGAACAGGCCGGGGAACTCGCCGGGACCGATCCGCAGAACCTCAATGACAAGGGCATCCAGCTGATCGGGCGGCCGCTGTACGAGGCTTTCATCAAGCACTACACCGGCAAGCAGTGGCAAACCGATCCCAAGGACCTGCCAGCGGGAATCATCTCTCGCCTCCCGGTGCGCTACAACTACGACAACCGCTATTTCAACGACAAATACGAGGGCCTTCCGACGAACGGCTACACCGCCTGGGTCGAGAAGATGGCGGACCACCCGAATATCGAAATCCGGCTCAACACCGACTTCTTCGACGAGTCACAGGAGTACAGCAAGGACAAGGTCGTTGGCACCATTCCGGTCATCTATACCGGACCGGTGGACCGTTACTTCGATTTCGCCGAGGGCGACCTCTCCTGGCGCACCATCGACTTCGAGGAAGAAGTCCTCGACGTCGGGGATTTCCAGGGAACGTCAGTGGTCAACTACAACGACGCGGATGTGGCCTACACCCGGATCATCGAGCCGCGCCATTTCCACCCCGAGCGCGACTACCAGACGGAGAAGACCGTCGTCATGCGCGAATTCTCCCGGGCTGCCGAAAAGGGTGACGAGCCGTACTACCCGATTAACACCGCCGCGGACCGTGAGCGCCTGCTCAAGTACCGTGACCTGGCGGCGGCCGAGAAGGACGTCCTTTTCGGTGGGCGGCTCGGCACCTACAAGTACCTGGACATGCACATGGCCATCGGGTCTGCCCTGACCATGTTCGACAACAAGATCCGCCCGCATTTCGAAGCCGGCACGAAGATTGAAAGCGGAGGAGTCGACGCATGAGCGATGTAACCGACAGCTCAGTTGGGTCCGCCCAAAAGTGGGACACCCTGCAGCGGGTCATCCTTCCCAGCGCCAGCCAGATGGACACCGTTCCCCTCTACATGGACATGGGCACCGCCACCGGCATCCAGTTGCCCACGGTCGGCGACGGCGACGGCCAGAAGGCGGGACGGTCCTTCATCAGTTCCAGCAAGGAAGCCCACGTTGAAGACTTCCTGTCCCGCAGCTCCACCAAAGTCCGTGCGGGGGAGCGGGTTTCGTTCGGCAGCTACTTCAACGCCTTCCCGGCCAGCTACTGGCGGCGCTGGACGACCGTAGACAAAGTCCGGCTTCAGGTACGCACGCAGGGCGTCGGATCCGTCATCGTCTATAAGTCGAACGCCCGCGGTTCCCTTCAGCGCGTCGACACCAGGCGGGTGGAGGGTGCGGCGGAGAACACCTTCGAGCTGTCTCTGGCACCGTTTGGCGACGGTGGCTGGTACTGGTTTGACCTCGTGGCGGGTTCCGAACCCTTGGTCATGGTCGACGCGGAGTGGCAGGGCGCCGCAGTTGAAAGCACGCCGGGTTCAGTCACCCTGCAGATCACAACGCTCAACAAGACCGACTTCTGCCTGAACAATCTCCGGCTGCTGGCCGAGAACCCCGACGCCCTGACGCATGTCCAGGAGATCCTGCTGGTTGACCAGGGCACGCACAAGGTCGAAGATGCCGATGGTTTCGACGCAGTCCGGGACTCCCTGGGCGGCAAATTGCGGATCATCAACCAGTCAAATCTCGGCGGCTCCGGTGGATTTGCCCGGGGAATGTTTGAAGCAGTCGAAAATGGCAGTGACTATGTCCTGTTGATGGACGACGACATCGTGGTCGAGCCGGAAAGTATCATCCGTCTCCTGACGTTCGCGGATCGCTGCAAGACGCCGACCATAGTCGGCGGCCACATGTTCGACCTCTACAACCGGACGGTACTGCACACGTTCGGGGAGGTCGTGAATCCGTATCGCTTCCAGCCGTCCCTTCCTAGCGAGGATATGGTCCTTGGCCATGATTTCTTGTCCTCGAACCTGCGGCAGACCTCGTGGCTGCACCGCCGCTGCGACGTGGACTACAACGGCTGGTGGATGTGCCTGATTCCAACCTCGGTCATCCGGGAGATCGGCCTGTCGCTACCTCTCTTTATTAAGTGGGACGACTCGGAATACGGGTTGCGCGCCAAGGCGCACGGCATCCCGACGGTTTCCCTGCCGGGCTCGGCAGTCTGGCACGTGTCCTGGATCGACAAGGATGACTTGGTCGGCTGGCAGGCCTACTTCCACGCCCGCAACCGGATCGTTGCTGCCCTGCTGCACAGCCCGTACGAGCACGGGGGCCGAGTAGTCCGCGAATCGCAGTATGCCGACATCAAGCATCTTGTGTCGATGCAGTATGCGACCGCCCACGGCCGCCAATGGGCGCTCGGGGACGTGCTCGAGGGTCCGTCCGGTCTGGCGGAGTTGCTGCCGACGAAGCTGCCCGAGATCCGCACAATGATGGCCGGGTATTCCGACTCCGTCTTTCACTCGGACCCGGACGAGTTCCCGACACCCAAGATGGACAAGCCCCCGCGCCGGGGTCATGGTGTGTCCCAGCCGTCCAGGGTGACTCTGCTGCCGTGGGCCGCGAAGACCGTTGCACGCCAACTTCTCCGCCCGGTCTCCGCGACGAGTTCCGAACGTCCACAAACGGCCGTTGCCCATCAGGACAACCGCTGGTGGCGGATTGCTCAGTTCGACAGCGCCGTTGTCTCCAACGCCGAAGGAACGGGCGCTTCCTGGTATAAGCGGGATCCGAAACGCGTACGGGAAATGCTCGCCGAGAGCAGCCGCCTGCACGCTTTGCTGCTCAAGAACTGGCAGTCGCTGAGCCTGGAGTACAAGGCGGCGGTGCCGGAACTGACGTCTCTGGATAGTTGGAAGAAGATCTTTGAAGAGCACACGCATAGTGAAGTCAAGTGACGTGACGGCCACGATGTCCAGCGAGATGACGCGGCCGGGTCTCGGCAGCGGACTTCGGGACATCCGCCAGTCCAGCTTCCTGCTGAAATTACTGGTTCGCAAGGAGCTGAAGGTCCGTTACCGTGGCTCGGTTCTTGGCCTCCTATGGTCGTACGTCAAGCCGGGCGTGCAGTTTGTGGTGTTCTACATCGCCTTGGGCGTTTTCCTGGGCCTGGAAAAGAGTCCCAGAAATCCCGACGGGTTGGCCAATTATGCGGTTTATCTCTTCTCGGGCATCGTCCTTATCAACTTCTTCTCTGAGGCCTTGGGGAACTCTGCCCGGTCAATTGTGAATAATGGAAACTTAATCAAGAAGATCTATCTCCCGCGTGAATTGTTTCCCGTGGCGTCAGTGTGGGTTTCTGGTGTTCATTTCTTCCCCCAGCTTCTCGTGTTGGTTGTCGCGTGCGTTTTCGCGGGCTGGCACCCTGATGCATTCCAACTGCTCGCGGCGGTGCTCGGATTCATCATCGTGGCTTTTCTGGCAACAGGTCTTGGGCTATTGTTCGGCGCCGCTAACGTTTACTACCGGGACTCGGAAAACCTGGTGGATATGCTGCTGATGATAGCCACGTGGGCTTCCCCGGTGATGTATGCATGGACCATGGTGCAAGAGAAGCTTGGTCCGACGGCCTTTGCCGTCTACCAGGCAAACCCAGTCACCGTGGGGGTGGAGCTGTTTCATTACGCCTTCTGGCTGCCAACGACAGACGGTACTGCAGCAATGCCGCCCAACCTCTTCACCCTCTGGTTGCCGATCGGGTTGGTCATCGCACTTTTGGTCCTCGTCTTCGGCCAATTTACCTTTCGACGGCTTGAGGGCCGTTTCGCGCAGGAGCTGTAAGTGGTCAACGCAATAGAAGTACGTGGAATCAGCAAGCAGTTTGTTCTGCGCCATACACGTTCCATTAAGGAAGCGGTCGTTTGGCTTGCCAAAGGCCGGAAAGGAGATCTTTCTGAGAAGTTTCACGCGCTCAGGGATGTGTCTCTTTTCGTGGAGGCCGGCGAGTCGGTGGCTCTCTTGGGCCTTAACGGTTCGGGAAAGTCCACGCTTCTGAAGCACATCTCGGGCGTCATGCTGCCCGACGTCGGATCCGTCGGGACCCGAGGTCGTGTCGCGGGCCTCATTGAAGTCGGAGCTGGATTTCACCCCGACCTGTCCGGGCGGGACAATGTGTACCTCAACGGCGCCATTCTCGGCATGACGGAGAAGCAGGTCAATGAGCGTTTCGACGCCATTGTTGAGTTTGCCGAGATCGGTCAGTTCATCGACACCGAGGTGAAGTTCTATTCATCCGGAATGTATCTCAGGCTGGCTTTCTCGGTATCCGTTCACACGGACCCGGAGGTGTTCCTGATCGATGAAATCCTGGCGGTGGGCGATGAACCGTTCCAACGCAAATGTATTGCCAAGATCCAGGAATTGGCAGCGAGGGGCAAGACGCTCGTCGTTGTGAGCCACGACTTGGACCTTGTGTCACGTGTCTGTTCGCGGGGCGTGCTGCTTGAACACGGCGAAGTCGTTATGGACGGCGAAGTGCATGCTGTCGTGGCAGAACTGAGGCGGCGTTCCGCGCACACGGAACCCGAGGGAAGTCTGTGAAGCACTTGCATGCGCGCAGCGATCTCAAATGGCTGGCGGCGACTGTCCTCGCCGCTTTCCTCGGTTCGTTGATTCCGCTCATGACCAATAACAGGTTTTACTACTATGACGATACCCAGACCGGCGCTTTTGGCATCTGGTTCGAAATTGGAACCAAACTCAGCGCAGGGGAGTGGCCGCTCTTCAGCGACAGTGCGTGGGGGGCCGGCAACTACGCGGCCGAGGGCCAATGGGGGATCTGGAATCCGCTGATTCTCTTCCTCGGCTGGATCGCCAGCACTTCGGCGAATCTTGTCGTTTTTTCAACGATTCTAAAGATAACGTTATTATGCCTATTGGCAGCTGGGACGTTCCTGCTGGCCCGGAGCTACAAGGCCAGTCCGGAATGGTCGGCCATCGCCGGAGTGTCGGTAACACTGACCGGATTCACTGTCTATATGGACGCCGCGTCTTGGGTCACCGGGCTCATGGTGTTCTGCCTCCTGCCTCTGACCTGGTATGGCCTGCGCCGGATGGCCTTTGAGGAAGGCAATCCCTTTCTTGCACTGGCTCCGGCCTATGTGCTGATAACGATCGGCTATGTTCATGGAACGCTCATGCTGGTCATCGTCTTTGTGGGTCTGCTGTTGGAGTCGTTGCTGCATGGCGGACGAAGGAACTCGCTCCGCTTGCTCCTTGCGGGCTTGGTTTGCGGGCTCATCGCGATGGCTGTGTATCTCCCCGGCGTCCTGACGGCTCCCGTGACGGCACGCTCCGGCGGAATTGTCAACAGCGGCTTCCTGACGCCCGACCTGACCGGGATGTTCACAGCCTGGGTTCCGGGCAGCCTGCCGCAAATCGCCGGATGGTGGGGCACTTTTGCCACGGTTCCACTGCTCTATGTGGCATGGTTCCTCCCGGTACTCGCGATTGTGGACTACGCAAAGGTGAAGGAAGCCAGCAGGGAGCTGACAGCAATCTGGGTTGTGGGGCTGGTGTCGCTGGCTTTGACGCTGGCGCCGAGTGATCTGGGACCCCTCCGCTTTCCCGTCCGGATCATGCCGTATGTCTCCCTGGCTGTCCTCCTTGCGCTGTCGGTGATGGTCTCCCGCTTCAGGGTGCCCGTTCTTAGCCGCGGACGCATGATAGTCACCGCTGCCATTGTGCTCTCCGGGCTCTACCTCGCCTGGAGCCAGTTTCCGACCGTCCGGTTGGCGGCGCTTTTCGGACTGCTGGCGGGCGTCGGTGTCGCGGGCCTTCTTTGCGTTCTCTATGCTCCCCGACTGCGGCCCCGCTTCAAGGGGCCGGTAGTGCTGGCAGGAGGGGTGTTGCTCGTCAGCATGGTGATAGCGGCGGGACAGCACGTGGCCTTTAAAGGGGCCCCCTTGCCCGACTTCCAGATGCCTGACACTCCGGAGAGTTACTCGCGTCAGCTTCCCGGCGCACAGGGTGGCACCTTCGTCGTGGGAAATCCCGTGAGTCATGGCCCCGAGATCTGGAACGAGACGCTCGCATCCAACGCCTGGTACTTGAATTCTGCGGAAGTCCAGAACCTGTATACGCCAATCATGTTCGCCAAATACGCTGAAGATCTGTGTATCACGAGCCACGGATGGACCTGTGGAGGGGCCGCCGGGAAGCTCTTCGAGACGGACGCGACGACGGGCAAGGTCCTCGCTGATCTCCTGTCCATCGACACGGTCCAGATCCTTCGCGATCCGGACCCCGCGTCCAACGGAGCCTTCAGGGGCGCCCCTCCGAACGGGTGGCACGAAGCCAGCAGGTCAGCAAACTCGGTGATGTGGGTACGGGACCACCCCCTGCTGAACACCGGCCAGCTTGTCTGGACGTCAGAGGGAACAGCCCTTTCACTGGTCTCGGAAAGCGACCAGGAGGTTGTGATCCGCGTGGACCGGATCGGCGATGCCCCGGGCAAGGCCGTGCTCAGCCGGCTGGCGTGGCCCGGGTACGACGTTGACGGAGCAGCTGTCGCGGCGCCGCTCCGCGGTTACCTTCTCGAACTGGACGTCCCCGCCGGTTCGGCGGGACAAACCATCACAGTGCGGTTCGATCCGCCGGGTTGGCCTGTTGTTGTCGGCTGTATCATTCTGGGCGTGGGGATTATCGCGGCGTGGAGTGTCGCAGAACTGGTCCGGCATCGCCGGCGGCGCAACATATAGCGCGTGGGCACAGGAGATTCAACCACTTCTACAATTGCGGAAGCCGCGGGCGATTCGGCGGGTAGTTTCGATAACTCCGTTTATCGCTTCTGTGGGTCCGGTGGAAGCGCCGTTGGTGTCGAAATAGGCCAGGGTCGCCGCTTTCCATTGTTTGAGTGTCCGGCCGCGCCGGGCGACTTCCTCAGCGGAGATGCCGGCCGGGCCCCGGTCCAAGAAACGCTGATGGCCACCTACCGGTCGATGCTGGACCTGAAGGTCTCCACGCGCCGGGCGGCATTCTTGCCTGGTGTTTCCGGGACGACCGCGAACCGGAAACCGGCCCCGCCACGGGACCACCTTCGCGGCGACCAGCGGGGCGGTGGCGATCGGCGACCTGAGCGTGGCAGCCGGTGTCAGCAGCTCTCATCTGGCACAGCGGTTCAAGGAGCTTATCGGCGTCACGCCGAAGCGGTTGGCCCGCACCTACCGCTTCGCCGCCACCGTGTTCTCGATCAACTCCGCCGGACCGATCGACTGGGGTGACCCCGCCGGTGGCGCAGCTACTTCGACCAGGCCCACTTCGGCCACGAGTTCCGGGCTTCACCGGGCTCACGCCGGCCCGGTTCGTCGAAGTCAGGCGGCGGTTCCTGCGCGAACATCCCGGCCACGCGCTGGACGGCCGGCCGCTGACGGCCGATTGTATTCTTACAAGAGCGACAACTCACGACTTGCTAATATGTGGGCACCCCAAAGCAAAGGAGAGCCCCGTGGGCAAGGTGGTTATGTACAGCTCGGTGTCGGTGGACGGCTTCGTCGCGGACGAGAACGACCAGCCCGGACCGCTGTTCGACTGGTTGTCCAGCGGTGACGTCCCGTTGGACGAGAGCGGCGAGGTGAAGGTGTCGCAGACGTCCTACGACTACACCCGGCCGTACTGGGACCAGATCGGGGCGACAATCGTCGGCCGCCACGTCTTCGACATGACGGACGGCTGGGACGGGAAGCCTCCGGGCGGGGTCGACCACGTGGTCGTCGTGTCGCACCGGCCGCAGCCCGAGGGCTGGGACCCCGAGGCGCCGTTTCACTTCGTCGACGGCGTCGAGGCAGCCGTGGCCAAGGCGCAGGAGCTCGCGGGTGACCGCATCGTCGAGGTCGCCGCTGGCGACGTCGGTGGCCAGGTGCTTGCCGCGGGCCTGGTCGACGAGGTGCGCATGGACGTCGTACCCGTCGTGTTCGGGTCCGGCAAGCGCTTCTTCGGGTCGGTCCACGCACAGCACCTGTTGGAGGATCCCGACGTGGTGATTCAGGGCAACCGGGTGCTTCACCTGCGCTATCGGGTGCGCCGTTGACCGATCTGAGCGGGTACGCGAAGAAGTCCACTGCGAACGGTGACACAAGATCGGGCCTCGGGCTGCGGTTGCCCATCGCTGCCCCGGGACCGACGCGCCAGCCAACATCCAGCCACCGATTACACCCTCAACTGTGAAGAGCTTGAAAAATTCCGGAAGAGCGGCCTGATCATCCACCGCACAGCGGAAATCACCACCAACCGCCGAGAGCCCTTTGTTCTGTCGAAGGCGGACGTGTCGACGAAGTGGGCGCGGCTCCAGGCCCCCGTGTCGGGGCCAACGCCGGCGGGGGTGCTCGGCGCCCAGCACGGTCAGAGCTGTTGACCCTGGTCCGGCGATCCCAGCCCACACGTCGGGAATTGTCCACCGTCCTAGGTCGTGCTCCGAACTGCATGTTCGTGTCCCATCCGTCGTTTCAGCTGCACGTACGCGAATTTTCTGAGAAAGGAGAGCGCTAGGGCTTTGATATGGCCGAGGGCTACATCGCTTCGCTTGACCGACCTCGGATCCTCGCTTCTAAGAGCCTGCTGAAAAGCCCACGCTTGCCCTGCTTGTCGGTTTGCGAGGCGGACGCTCCACTGACTGGCGCTCACTCTGAACGAAGCGTGGCTCTGGCGTATTGCCACCATATCCCCGTACCGGCAAATTCGTACGAGAGTCGCAACGTCTATCAGATACGGGTTTGTGTCATCCCACCAGCCGATCTTCCCAAGAAGGTCCCTGCGGAATAGGGAGCATGCGGGCTCACCAAAAATGTTCGTCCCGGACCGGACCGTCGCGCGGATTGCCGCGGTGCCGGAAGTGAGACCCTCAATGCCCTGAAGGCCTCTGTTCCGGACGAATATGACGCCATTTGCATCAATCAGGTCGCGGCGTGAACTAACAAGGACGGCCGACGGATGTGCTTCAATAGCTGCCACTTGCAGGCGGAGGGCGTCGCGCGTGATGAGATCGTCCCCGCAGACGAGCTTGATGTATTCCCCGGTGGCGAATTGGCTGACCCGATTCCAGTTGGCAACCGCGCCTCCGCCCGCTGGTGTCGGCTCCAGTATTCGTAGTTTCGGATGTCCTGCAAAGGATTCAATAATCTCGGCAGTACGGTCATTGGATGAGTGGTCAGCGATCACAACTTCGTAGTTCTCGAAATCCTGGTCGAGTACGGAGCGGAGCGTTTCGGCAATGTACTGTTCATTGTTGTACGCAGGGATTACTATTGAAACTTTAGGTGTCATTGTCTACGATTCCTGGCTAGTAAAAGTCTGGCGGGGGAGTCGGAACGAATAGTATCGCGAATCTAAGTATTTGAATTTGGCTTCCGGGCGGCACCCGTAGTGCCGCCGCTATTGTTGCTGTCGTACCCGATGAGATATAAAGGCCTCTGCTGCGATGCAGCAAAAATTCTGGCTATATATTCTCCCATAATTCCGAGGCAGAAAAGCTGCACAGCCCCGATTCCGCCGACCGCCAGGACTGTGGATGCCCAACCTGGTACGGTGCTTCCTAGAATTACCCCGACGATGACAAATATGCCCACAATTATGCAAAGCAGAGCACTAAAGACACCCGTCCATATCGCCAGCCGCAGTGGCCCCCCGGAGAACGTGACTATGCTCTCAGTGGTCAGCAGCAGCATCTTGCCCAAGGGGTACTTACTGGTTCCGGCTGCTCGTTCCTCGCGTTGGTACTCGACTTGGGCGCTAGGGAACCCGAACCACGGTATGAGAAGTCGATAGACGCGGCCATCTTCAGGTAGCTTGCTGACCGCCTCCATTACTCTTCGGCTGATTAGTCGGAAGTCGCCAGCGTGGGAGCGGACATTCGGACCAGCAATCTTTCGCATGGTCCAGTAATAGAGGCTGGCGGTGGACCGTTTGAATACTGTGTCCGACGAACGATCATGACGCACGCCGTACACGACATCGACGTGTTCTCGCTGGGCAGTTTCGAGCATGGAGATGATCACCTCGGGCGGATCTTGCAGGTCTGCGTCGATGGTGACGATGTAGTCGCCCTCAGCCGAAGTCATTCCAGCCGTGATCGCGGCCTGGTGGCCACTGTTGCTAAGTAGTCGAATCAGCCGGAGTTCGGGCCACGCCTGGCGCGCTTGCTCAACCAAATGCGCGGTCGAATCACGACTTCCGTCGTCCACGGCCACGACCTCGTAGACTTCTCCGATGGAGTCGAGAGCTGGGCGAAGTCGGTCGATGAGAGCTGAAAGGACCTCTTCTTCGTTGTACATAGGTACAACGACAGACAACATGATGCGGCTCAAACTTTTCTCCTTGACGGGCAGACACTCCAGCAAATTCTAGCAAGGTCTCTTGGGGACCCGTACCGAAAGCTGCCACAGATACATGCCAGACCACGGCTCATGGCACGCCGGTGACTGGGTGGTAACAATGGAACAGACGTGAGGGCGAGGCGAAACTGGTGCTTTGATTGACTCTTCGTGGTTGGCGCGGAATTGATTCCGTGTCGCAACCGAAAAAGGGGCCAGTGGCCCTGCTGGGATGAGCGTGGATAAGCATCAACCGGAAACAGGACCACGAGCCTTGACTGCGCCCACCGGGGCGACGGCTGACGCTGCCACCAGCCTCTTTCAACCTGCCCGACTCCCGTGTCATCTGCGTCAGCCTGCTGGCCGATGGACGCCGTCAGATCATTGTCGAAACCGACCAGCCACCGGGGTGTCCAATTTGGGTGTCGCGGCTAAAGGAACGCCGCTTCCAGCGGATCCGGGACATCGCCGTCGCCGGCACCGTTGAAGTTCTCTGGTCCAAGTCCTGCTGGTACTGCGAGGAACCCGAATGTGCCCGGCGCTCATTCTTAGAATTGACTGTCCAGGTCCCGCGACGTGCCCGTTTCAAGTCCCGGCTCCGGGACCATGTCGTTGCGGGCCCTGCTGCGAACCAACTCCCTGGTCGACGGCGCCGCCGCGAAAGACGAACTCCGGGCACTGGTTGAGGCCGCCGGGCGGTCCGAAACGAACAAGCTCTACCGCACCGTCTGCCGGTGGTGGAGCGAGATCGA
Source organism: Pseudarthrobacter ribosi (assembly GCF_055412865.1). Taxonomy (NCBI): domain Bacteria; kingdom Bacillati; phylum Actinomycetota; class Actinomycetes; order Micrococcales; family Micrococcaceae; genus Pseudarthrobacter; species Pseudarthrobacter ribosi. Next base: position 58,389 of record NZ_JBVAYZ010000025.1, read on the forward strand.
AGTGCTCATCGTCACCGACGCCACTACCGGCAAGGTCGAGGCAAACAACACCGGGATCAAGCACATCAAACGGACCGCCCGCGGCTACCGGGACGCCGGGAACTACAAATCGATTATCCTCACGATCAGTGGCGTCCGGACGGCGGCATGACACTCACCTGGGGATCTATTTCCCTACGAAACACGAAGAGAACATCCTGTTCAACCAGACTGAGGGGTCTCTTCGATGTACTGGACATTGTTATACGCCGGAATGACGATCGAGCCTTTGGGACTCATGTAGTGCTTTCCTCGGTGGCTTTCTTGGGGGGCACGGGTTCAGGGCTCCGACGGAAGGAGAAATACTTGTGGCCGAAGTAGTTGATGATGACCGTCACGCACGTAATGGCGATCTGGGACGGAATCTGGGGGTACCCGAGTACCTCGTGGGCCACCAGCAGCAACGCCATATTCGTGAAGAACATCGTCAGATTGACCAGGGTGAACCTGCCAAGATCCAGCCAGAAGTGGCCTTTGACCCGGAAGACCAGCTTCCGGTAGACGAAGAAGACGGCGACCAGGGAAATGACGAAGGCGATACTGAGAACCACCGGCGAGGGCAGCTCCGGATACAGCCAAGCAATTGCGATGAAGAGGCCGGTACTGAAGGCTGTGTTGGTGCCACCCACCAGCAGAAAGGCCACGCGTTGGTCCTTGACGATCCTCAACAGGGGTCCGGGGGGACCGTTGTGGATACCCTTAACAGCCTCCTCGGGAACAGCCTCCCCGGGCGTTTCGGGCTGCTTCATGGTACGCACCTATTCCTTGAACTCTTGGGGCCGACAACCGACAAACACACACCTTAGACTACCGAAGAGCAGCAGCACCGTCACAACGGGGATGGCCCGGCCGGGCGTTCGGGAGCCATTGCAGGCGCGGTCAGAGTTGACCCGAAACGGCCAGGCGCTGGACGTCCTGCACTGTGGTGTTGATGCCGAGTTCGGGCCAGACGACGGACCTCAGCCGAAAGGTCGTGCGCCTGGGCCTTCGCGAACGGGGAGGCGCCCAGAGGGATCAGCGGGCGGAGCTTGAAGATCGCGCGGCAAGCGCCGACGAGGTGGCCGATGGTGTCGGCCCGTTGGAATGCAAGGATCTCCACGACCGTCTCGCCGGGTGTCGGGAAGCACGAGCCGCTAGCCGGTCATCAGCCGGAAGTGCTCGTGGCTCGTGGCATCGTCGGTGGAGAGCCGGAATCGGACTCTGCGCTTGGCGCTCGGCGTTCTCGCCCATGGCCGTGTCGAGCAGACCCCGATGGCTACCGGGTCGTGCTGTCCGTCCTCATCCATGGTGACAACCCAGACGCCGCCCGAGGAGGCCATACCCGCCAAAGTGGCGTGTGCTGCCCGAGGTTCCGGCTGAGCCAGACGCCGCGAACGATATCAATGGGGCCGGTCCTGGACCTGAGAAGAGCGCCGGAGTTGTCCGGGCCGTGGTCAAAGACCAGGAGGGACTTCGGAGTTGACGAAATCGTGGCCGCCGTAGGCGGTCGATACTTGCCGGTAGGGCGAAAAGCCGGTTGACCACTCCCACCAGAGTTTTCCCGCCTTGCTATACGGGGATTACCACGGATATGCGATGGGGCGTCGAGTTCGTCTCCGGTTGGGCGAGGGTCCCACCAAGAGATTCGGCCGGTTCCAATCATCACCGTCGTCGCTGGCGGCCTTCCAGCGGGGCCGGCCCGTGCCCTGCCACGGCGTTGACTGGAGTCCGGGAAAAGTCCCCTCGGGTAATATGTACCTGTCCGTCCCGCGTCGTCCTGCGGTGGACGCATGCCCAAACTGAACGGATCCTGAATTGCAGCCTTCCCCACCGTCCTCGTTGAGTACCACTCGCGGTCCGACTGCGATCTGGAACGACGACTTCGTGAGCATGGATTTCAACAAGGATTTCAACAACGAAACGGGCAGAATTGATAGAGCCGCCTGTCGGAGAATAACTGCTCGGCCCGCAATTCCTCTCGTTTGCTCGAAGCAAGCTCATCATTATCAGCTACGGGCCGCCCGGGTGGCGGCTCGGCATTCCCGTCCCGGCTGTGGCAGTGTAGGAACGCTGGAGTGGAGCCTGGTGGCCGGGCGGCGTCCGCGCCGGAACCCGTCAGGCCAGCCGGCAACAGTTCACGAGGGGACGAAATAGCAGCATGACAGAAGTCGGGAGCACAGTGCGTTTTCCAGCCGCGACCAGGGTCTTGGTGATCATGCCGGCGTGGAACGAGCGGGCGTGTATTGGCAACACCGTCCGGGAAGTCATCGACCTCGGACGGAACTACGACGTTCTTGTCGTCGACGACGGTTCCGAAGACGGAACCCCGGAACTGGCCGAGGCCGCCGGGGCACATGTCCTTCGGCTGCCCTTCAATCTTGGTGTCGGCGGTGCGATGCGGGCAGGCTTTAAGTACGCGGACCGGATGGGCTACGACGCCGTCGTCCAGGTCGACGCGGACGGGCAGCACAATCCCAGGGACATTCCGTCGGTGGTCGCAGGCCTTAAACACTCGGACATTTCGATCGGCGCACGGTTCGCGGACAAGGGACAGTACACCGTCAGCGGACCCAGGAAATGGGCGATGCGCTTGCTGGCGGCCGTGATCTCCCGCATTGCGGGTACAGAGCTTACGGATGTGACGTCAGGGTTCCGCGCCGGCAACGTCCGCGCCATTTCCCAGTACCTGAAGCACTATCCTGCCGAGTACCTGGGCGACACCATCGACTCGCTCGTGGTGGCGATCCGGTCAGGGTGCCTGGTCTCGCAGACCGGAGTCGAAATGCGGCCCCGCCAGGGCGGGCAGCCCAGCCACAACCCGGCGAAGTCGGCAATCTACCTGGTCCGCTCGCTCATGGCGCTCCTGTTTGCCATGACCCGGGGCAAAGCCCGCACCTCTCACGAAAGCGACATCTGACCGTGGAAAGCATCGCAGCCCTGATCTTCTCCCTGCTTGTCCTGGGCAGCGTCGTCTTCCTGCTGCGCGGTAAGGGCCTGCGCGAAAAATACGCGTTTTTGTGGCTGTTGGTCGGCATCGCATGCCTCGTGCTGACAGCGATCCCGGGCATGCTGCGGGGGGTCACCGCACTGATCGGGGTGCAGGTCCCCTCCAATCTGCTCTTTGCCATGGGCATCATCTTCCTGACCGGCGTCGCGCTGCACTTGTCCTGGGAGGTGTCCGTTCTTGAGGAAGAGGCGCGCACGCTGTCCGAGGAAGCTGCCATTGGGCGTGCACGGGTGGAGGAGTTGGAGCGGAAGGTTGAAGCCCTGACTGCGACAGTCGGAGATTCAGGCCGGGCAGCGACCGCTACTCCGTCGATTACAGCAGAATGGCAGACACAGCAGCCCACTGATTGATCTCGAGGATTGATCTGACTATCAGCCTCCCAGCACCACGTCCGTGTGGACGTGCGCGCCATGGTGTGGAGTGCTTGGAGGAATTTAGTTGAAAATGCGACTACCCACGCCTATCGCCGATGCGGGCCGCAGAGTCCAACATTGGGTCTGTGTGAATGACCGACTGGCGCGCGTGATCACGGTGTTGGGTTTTGTGGTCCTCGTGCTGTTCGGCATAACGACGTCGAATATCGGCATTGGAGAGCTGCGGCAGGATCCCGGCAACCCCTTGGGGTTGCAGATCGGCCAGTCCCGACCGATCCGGTCGGACGAAATCTACGCTTTTTCGACCATCGCGATCTCCATTCTGGCAACCCACGGCGCCCCGAGCTTGAGCCCGCTGGCTGCGCGGGCGGACCTGGTCCACCGGTTCCCGACTGACGGTTTTTTCGAGCAGTTCGTCTTTTTTGACTCGACCATGCTCCGCGCCGCAGCGGTCATTCCTGACCACATGCTGTTCGCCGCCCACTGGTGGCTTCCGTCGCTGATCCTGCTGCTCGCCTTGCCGACGTGGTTCAACCAGCTCGGACGCTCCCGCCGCTACGGCTGGTTCGCAGCCATCCTGATCGTACTGTCGCCGGCCAGCGCGTGGTGGTCACTGATGCCGGTGGCGCTGATCGCCTACACGATCGGCGGCTGCGTGCTCATGATCGCGGCCTTCCAGCGCTTCGAAAAGGGACAGCGCCTCGCCCCGGTGGCCATGGCGGTCCTTGGAGGCATCCTGATTGCGGGCCTGCCCAGCTTCTACGCCCCGTGGTCCTTGCTGCTCGGCCTCCCGGTCCTGATCGCCTCGACGCTGTGGATCCTTCTTCGCGACGGCGGCTGGGCGCCCCGGCTGAAATCCATCCTCATCACCGGCGGCACAGCGGTGGTCTTTGGCGTCGGGACGCTGCTGGAGAACAGGGAAGGCCTCCAGGCCCTGCTCAACACGGTCTATCCGGGTTTGCGGCGGGCGGAAGCGGATCCGCAGCCCCTGGGCCGCATTCTCGGGGCGCCGGCCCTCGGACCGTTGCAGTTCAGTGAACCTGTTGGCATCAACGCGAGTGAATTGTCATCGTCGTTCACGGTGTTCTTCGTGTGGATTCTCGTGATCCTCCTCGCCGCGCAGTGGCGGCTTAGCTTCCGGGACAATATCGTCGAATGGACGTTCGGGGCGTGGTCCGCACTATGGATTATTTGGATCAGCCTGGACCTTGGCCCCATGAGCCAGAAGTTGCCATTGCTCAACCTCGTCACCCCGCCGCGGGCAGCCCAGGTGGTGGGAGTACTCGCGGTGATCCTCGTCAGCCTCCTGTTGAGCCGTTGGTCGCCGCCTGCCTCATGGCGCATACCGCTGACGGCCGGTGCAGCGTGTGCCCTGGCCACGGGGTACGCGGCGTCGTTGCTGAAAGCGTCGGATCTGCCGTCGATTTCAACCGCGCTCGTTGTTCTGGCGGCAGCCGCGGTCGGGCTGTCCGTTGCTGCCGTCACGAAATATCCCCAGCGGCTGTGGCCCTTGGCGCTTTGCATCGTTTTGGCAGCGCTCCCCGTTGCTCGGGCGAATCCGGTGCTTGCCGGCCTGGGCGATCTGCGGGCTTCGGACACCGCCAAGGCGGTGGCCGCGCAAGCACCTGCTGTGCGGGCAGAAGGAAAGGTCTGGGCAGCCGACTCGGGGGCGCTGAACTCCCTGTTGATGACCAATGGTATGCCCTCACTCTCCGGACTCCAGCGGTCGGGCCCCGACGTAGCGGCGTGGCAGAAGCTGGATCCAGAATCGGAGTTCTCCAACATGTGGAACCGCGGTGGCGGCTTCATCTTCTTCTCGTGGACTCCCGGACAGCCGAAGTCATTCGGGACCAACGACTTCGACGCCACCATGGTGAGGATTGATCCCTGCGAGCTCAAGACCGCCTGGCAGAGCCTAGACAAAATCGTCTCGTCGCGGCAGCTGGACGCAGCGTGCCTGACCTTGGATTCAGAACTTCAGTGGCAGGGACAACCGGCCTACGTCTACGCTGTCCGCTGAGGCAAGCGTGGAGGGCCCATGACTGCCTTGGCCACGGGATACTGGGCCACGGGGGGCTGGAAACCCTTCTGATCGGCTTGTACGTCCAGGCAGGGTGTGGGTGAAGCATTGCACCGGGGCGCAAGCACCCTAAGTCTTCTTTACCCCGGTAAATATTGGGCCTTTACAGCCTCGACACTTCGCCTAACCTACGTGGCGGATTCCGCCTACGCTGGTTCGGTCTGACGGCGCTCCTCGCGGATTCCCCGGCGGAGCAGCCACAGTGCCAGGGCCAGTAGCGCGGTGAAGCCGGCAACGCACAGCACCGTGCCGCCGGGCGGCTGCCAGGATGGGCCGGTGATCATCTCCAACCAGCGCCGGTCCACCGTCCAGCCGGTCACATAGCGCCGCAGGGTGTGCGCGAACGTCAAGAAGTGGAAGAAAGCAACGAGGACCGCCGTTGCATTGAGGATCGCCGCAGCTTGCGGCGAGAACCCGCGCGCATCTATACGATCCAGCGCGAGGCCGCATACCATCAGCAGCGGGACGAAGACGGCCAGGATGTACCGGCCCTGCCAGACGATCCCGATCGTCCCAACTGCCTGGGCCTGGAGCAGCGGCGGAAGCAGCAGCAAGGCGGCGAGCAGTAAGACCGTTGCGTTCCGGCCGCGGCCCCTGCCCAGCACAACGGCGGCCAGCACGAGCGCCGCGCCAAGTCCCAGCCAGAGCACAAACGCGCCCATCGGTGCCGGTACTTCCAGCCAGCCAAACTGTCCGACGTATCCGGTGGCATAGTCGAACGTGCGGTCCAGCATGATCTCGGCTCCGGTGAGCGGGGAGGAGCCTGCTGCCTCGAACGGATTGCTGGAGAGGCTGTCATGCCGGGTGAGCCAATAGAGGGCGAAAGCGCAGGACAATCCGATCGCCGCGGTTCCGGCCCACACCCAGACGTTGCGGCTCAGCGCCTTGATCTGTGGCCAGGTGCCAAGAATTCCGGCCGTGACGGCCATAAGCGCCAGCCAGAGCAGGGACAGGCCCTTGGAGTTGGCCAGAATGCAGGCCGCCGCCGTGATGACGGGGACATAGCGCCGGAAGGCTCGCGGATCAGTTGAGCGCTCCAGCAGCAGTACCAGATTTGCCAGCAGCGCCGCCGACGTGGCGTACTCCAGGGAGTTCGGGTTTACGGCCCCGTTGAGGAACAGAACCATCGGTGTCATCGCCGCTGCCGTGGCAGTGACAGCCCACTTCCGGCGCCGCAACTGTGAGAGCGCCGCAAAGGCAGACGCCAGGAAGAGGCAGCTGACCAGGGCGCTGACGAGCCGCATCCCGTAGACAGCCGCAGGGCCGTTGCTCACCAGCGATGGCAGTCCGACAACCGCGTAGTAGACCGGGTTGTAGTTGCTGGCGGAGGTCCGGGCCTCCACAAGAGCGCTCTGGTCACCACTGAACGGCGGGACGCAGGAAGGTGTGGTTTCCCTCTTCTGGGCGAAACAGCCGAACGTGTCGTAGTAGGCGATTCCCGCAGGTACCGTAACAAGCTGGAAAGCGCCGCCGCCCGGCATTTCACGGCCGGTCAGCTCGCCGCGAACGACTGCCGCTGCTTTGATGGTGTGCGCGGGTTCGTCGGGCACACCCATCAGGGGCGTGGCGACGGTCCATGCGGTGGAAAGGCCCATGAGCACCAGGAACGCCCACCAGAACGTTCGACGACCGCCGGACAACTGACTCCTGCCGGCCGGACGCTCGTCGCCCGCGGTGTCAGCGTCCTGTCGATGGCGCACCGCTGACTGGATCAACGACCGTCTTCCAGGAGCCCAAGAAGGTAGCTGCCGTAACCGCTCTTCACAAGCGGTTCGGCACGTGCGCGGAGCTCGTCGTCGCTGAGGAAGCCCAGGCGCCAGGAAATCTCTTCAGGGGCGCCAATTTTCAGCCCCTGGCGGTTTTCTGTTGTCCGAACAAAGTTAGACGCATCATTCAGGTCATTGAACGTTCCGGTGTCGAGCCATGCCGTACCGCGGGGAAGGATCTCAACGTGGAGCTTCTCGCGTTCGAGATAGGTACGGTTGACGTCCGTGATCTCCAGCTCGCCGCGCGCTGAGGGCTTGAGGTTCCGGGCAATCTCGACGACGTCGTTGTCGTAGAAGTAGAGGCCCGGGACGGCGTAGTGGCTCTTCGGCTTCGCCGGCTTCTCCTCGAGGGAGATGGCCTTGCCGCTCGCATCGAACTCGACAACACCGTATGACTTCGGGTCGGACACCCAATATCCGAAGACGGCGCCGCCGTCGATGTTCTCGAAACGGCGCAGCTGGGTTCCCATGCCGTGGCCGTAGAAAATATTGTCACCGAGAACCAGCGCAACGGTCTCATTGCCAATGTGCTCAGCACCGAGGACGAACGCCTGGGCCAGTCCATCAGGGGAAGGCTGCTGCTTATAGGTGATGCTGACACCGAACTGCGAGCCGTCTCCGAGGAGGCGCTGAAACTGCTCGGCGTCATGCGGGGTCGTGATGATCAGGATGTCCCGGATGCCGGCCAGGATCAGGGTGGAGAGCGGATAGTAAATCATCGGCTTGTCGAAGACCGGCATCAGCTGCTTGCTGACGCCCAGGGTAATCGGATGGAGCCTTGAGCCGGTTCCGCCAGCCAAAATGATTCCGCGCATAGAGGCCATCTTTCCTGCTAGCTTGTGGATCGGCCAAATCCGGTAGCCTTTGAAACTATGCAGCGACTACTAGTAACCGGCGGCGCCGGCTTCATCGGCTCCAATTTTGTCCACTACGTGATGTCCACCACGGACAATTTCGTGACCGTCTTCGACAAGATGACGTACGCGGGCAATCTGGAGTCGCTCAAGGGTCTTCCGGCCGACCGTTTCCGGTTCGTCAAGGGGGATATCTGCGACCAGCCGCTGGTCGATGAACTCGTGGCTGCCCACGACGTCGTGGTTCATTACGCCGCGGAATCGCACAATGACAACTCGTTGCATGATCCGCGTCCGTTCCTGGACACCAACATCATTGGCACGTACACGCTGATCGAGGCGTCCCGCA